>VSOH01000213.1 GCA_009774735.1 Clostridiales bacterium | reverse complement strand
CCGCTATACCGATTATACAGGTGAGCCTGTTTAAAGCCACAAGGTGATTAATGGTTATCATTTTATCTGCTGGAGCTCTTCTGACGGCAGCTATGACAAGTCATATTCCAACAAGGAGGCTGTACGTGCCGAGCTTGACAGAGCAGTGGCAGATGACCCTGAGAAGCCTGTTTTTGTAATAACGCATATTAATCCCTTTGATACTGCATATGGTTCTGACGAATGGGGGAATGAGGATATTTATGATGTTTTAAAGGATTACCCTCAGGCTGTTTCCATATCAGGTCATTCACATTATTCACTGATTGATGAGCGTTCAATCTGGCAGAAGGAGTTCACTGCTTTTACGACACAGAGCCTTGATTATATTGAGCTTGAAAGCGGAAAGTATAATGGCAGTGTGCCTATGGATGCTTACGGAAACAGTATTGCAGATAAGCTGCCGGGCTGTATTTATATGAGCATTGAGAAGGACAAAGTAACTGTTGAACGTCTGGAAAATACAGGCAAAGCATTTAAAGAGCCATGGGTGCTTGAGGCTCCTTTTGATAAGCCTGATAAGTATACTGAGGAAAGAGCAAAGGCAAATAGGGCACCTGTTCTTGACAGTGAGCTTACTGTCAGCATCAGTGACATTACCGATGTTAATGAAAATGCGCAGAAAATGATTTCCTTTGCAGCGGGCAGTGATGATGATTTTGTTCATTCTTATAAATTACAGTTTTTGGATGAAAATAAAAATCTGCTTGAGTTTGAAGAGGTTGATTATAGCGATAATGTTGTTTTGTATAACAGTAATGGCGAAAAAACAACCAAAAACGGTAAGCCTAAGATGATAAGTGCGGTTTTATATTTCAGCGACTATGTGCTCGGACTTGACAATATGTCGGAAACAGCAGAGCTCAGGCTGCCTAACAATTTACCTGATAATGCAAAATATGTTGTGATAACAGCCATAGATTCTTGGGGTGCAGAAAGCAATTCTGTAACCTGCAGGTTAGGAGAATAGATATGAAAAAAATTATAACTGTATTAATAGTGTCATTACTTGCTGTGACTATCGGTTTAATCTGCGGATGCTCAAAAGAGGACGATAGCTGGAAAACGAATGAAAACTACGACCTGTCTGTTCCTGTTTTAAATCAGGATGGCTGGTACCTTGTTTTTGAGGATGATTTTGACGGCAGTGCCTTGAATGAGAATATTACCTTTGGTGAAAGGTATAACGGAAATAAGGAAATCTGGACAACATCACCGCATGCGATTCGTTGGGAAAGTGATGATAAAAATAAGCCTGAGCAGGCATGCTATTGGTGCCCTGAGCTGGTAGAGGTAAAGGATTCCAATGCAATTATCCATTCACGCTATGAGAACAAGCATAGGTGTGATGGTGATTGTCCTGAGGAGGCACGCTTCACAAGCGGAATTGAAACAAGAAAAATTGTGGGTGACAATAATAACAATAAAGGCACAAATGATGAACTGCTCTTCTCTCAGGCATTCGGTTATTTTGAGTGCAGAGTTAAGCTGCCGAAATCACAGGGTCTGTGGTCTGCCTTCTGGCTGCAGTCACCTAATATGAGAAAGGTCGGCAACGAGGGTAAGGATGGTACTGAAATTGATGTTTATGAAAGTGCGTTCATAAACAGTAAGCAGTCTAAAATGGGTCATGCACTTTTATGGGACGGATATAGCAAGGATGGAAAGGTTTCAGATTATATCGGTGAGCTTGAGCAGGATTTATATGACGGCTATCATACCTTCGCATTAAAATGGACACCTGAATACTATGTGTTCTATATTGACGGCACAGCAACATGGGCAACCTCTGACGGTGATGTTTCAAGGGTTAAGGAGTTTTTGCGCCTGACTGTTGAAATTGATGCAGGCAATGGTTGGGGACCTCATGGTCAGAAAATAGGTGATTTTGAACACAGTGCTGCTGCGGATGATTTTATGATAGATTATGTCAAGGTCTGGCAGAACGAAAATTATGAGCAGTTTATTCAGGATGACAGTGAATTTGAAGGCAATCTTGATTTAGGCTGAGGTGTATTGTTGTGAATATTAAAACGAAAATTATGATTTCATTATTATCTGTTGCAGTTGTTGCCGCAGCGGTTACTGCTATTGTTCTTGCTGCAACTGATAAGGGTACTTTTGTCGGCACAGTTACTGAAAATGGTACAAACAATCCTATTGTGGGAGTCAGTGTAACAGATGGCAGAAATGTTGTTAAAACCAATGAAAAAGGCGGTTTTGAAATCAATGGCTGGCGTAACAGGATGAGGTCTGGGAGGTTGAGGTAAATCACGATGAATTTTTAGAGGCTATGGCAGAGAGTGCAGGCTCTGTTGCACAGTATTTTGGCGATAATATTGTTTATATCAACATGATGTGCAATCTTTCAGTTGATTGCGATTGTTGTTATATTGCTGAAGACCCCTGTATGGCAGATATAGGCATTCTTGCCGGCACTGACCCTGTGGCAATTGATAAGGCTTGCATTGACCTTGTTTATCATTCAAAGGACAAGGGAAGGGATCATTTTGTTGAAAGGGTTGAAAGCAGAAACGGAACGCATACAATTGATACTGCTGCAGAGCTTGGTGTAGGTACAAAGAACTATGAGCTGATTTCAATAGATTAATATACAGAAAAATCCGAAGGTGTGTGATATGCACCTTCGGATTTTTTAATTAACTGATTAGGTCTTCTATTTTGTATTTTCTGAAGCAGATGTACGAGCTCGGTTCACTCTCGTAAAGCACGCCGATATGATCCTCGTCAATCTGACACAGGCATGAATATGCGAAAAAGCCTTTGTTTATTTCTACTTCATTTTTCCATTCAATTCCGACAGTTCTGCCTTTTGCTCTTTTTAATCTGCCTACACTGATAACGCCGTTAGCCCTTTTCTTTTCGCTTGCATGTGAGCAGAAAACATAGTTGCCGATACTGATAACACTCTTCTGGCACTTAGGTGCAAAGATTTCAGTTTTGCCGAATTTTTCCCAGTGCGTGCCATTGTTTGTTGAAATAGACACCGGCGTTTTACCGTATTTTTTTTGCCTGCCAAAGCCGAGAATTGTCTGATCGGGTGGCTGAATAAGCTTCGACACATCAATAATTTTTGAAAAA
>VSOH01000212.1 GCA_009774735.1 Clostridiales bacterium | reverse complement strand
CATCAGCATATTTTTCATTAATCTTAAAAATTTAACCCTAAATCCTTTCCGGATTTAGGGTTTTTCTACAGGCTGAGGCATATTTTTATATGCCTTTATTTTATTGATTAAAATATTGACATTTGTTATACTGTGTCTATATTAATTTTAATGAGGGTATATTTATGTTAATGAAGCTAATATTGAAGCATGGCGATAAGGCAATATATACTATTTGTGGATTTATAGTGATTGCATTAGCTGCTATACTCATCACTATTTTTGTAAATACAGGTGATAAAACACCTGTAACTTGTGAGGAATTAAACACTAAACTTGTTGATTTAGGTTATGAACCGGCAGATACTACTTATGCCTATTCAGATCAAAATTCAAGTCTTAAAAGAAGTATTGCTATTGATACAGGAAATCTTCGTTTTGATTTTTTTGAATTTGATAATGATAATAGTGCATTAAGCTTATTTAAAAACTCACAAGCAGAAATAAATCAAAAAAGGAATGCTAATTCTCAGGATTGGACAGCTCATTATAATAATTATGTTATGTATTCAACACAATCAGATGGAATATATTACATTGTAATAAGAGTAGGTAATACCACAATAGATGCATATTGTGATAAAGAATATAAAAGTGAACTTGATACAATATTATTATCTATTGATTATGGCTCATCAACTAAAAATAAATAACATTACAACATAAAAGCATAGTTTTATATACCTTTTCATTATTTTAGTTTTATATTCATTTTCACCTTTATATTACAGCGTTCAGAAATTTGTAAGGCCTCTAATACGACAAATGTTTCAATTTGTTGAGAGATTGCGATATTGAAATCAATAATTAATATGCTATAATAATTCTAAAAAATAACATTTGCGGAGAAAAATATGAAACAATATATAGTTGATGCTTTTACAGATAAAGTATTTTCAGGTAATCAGGCGGCTGTTTGTGTACTTGAAAATTGGATAGATGATGAGTTAATGCAGAATATCGCAACTGAAAATAATTTTTCAGAAACGGCATTTGCTGTTGCAGAAAATAATGGCTATCATCTTCGGTGGTTTACACCTGCCGGTGAGATTGATTTTTGCGGTCACGCAACTCTCGGCACTGCATTTGTTATACTGAATTACTATCTTAATAACGAAAAAAGCGTCAGATTCTTTACACAGGTCGGCGAAATTATTGTGTGCAGGAAAAATGATATGTATGAAATGAATTTCCCTGCATACAGGCTTAATAAAATATCTGTAACAGATGAAATGTCAAATGCGATAGGCGTTAAACCTATTGCTGCCTATTTGGATAGAGATTTACTGCTTGTATTGGATTCGGAAGAAGATGTTAAAAATTTAAAGCCAAATCATAATAAGCTGAAAGCGCTTGACGGCTTATGTATTGCTGTAACTGCAAAGGGTAAGGATTTTGATTGTGTATCAAGAGTATTTGCGCCTGAGCTTGATGTGATAGAAGATCCCGTTACAGGCTCAACACACTGTATGATTGCTCCGTATTGGGCAGATAGATTTGGCAGAAATGAGATTGCTGCATTTCAGGCATCAAAAAGAACAGGTGTGCTTTATTGTAAAGTAATAGGTGAAAGAGTGGTTATTTCAGGCAACGCAGTCTTATATTCCGTTGCAGATATATTGCCGCAATTATAGTTTAATCATCAGCAAAGGCAAGGACATTTTATTCCTTGCCTTTTTCTCTTATTTATCAACTGCTTTCTGTTTCATTGGTTTCGTTAAGGAATTCAAAAAACATACGGAATGCAGTCGGCAGTGCATAGTCAGTTTGAAGCTCTTGTGCGGTTGCCCAAACAAAATCAGAGGTTTTATTTGCACACAGAATATGATAACAGGTCATCTGCCATTTGATGTGCGTAAAGATGTGAACACGATGCATCTGCTTATATAATTCCACAGGCTGAACGCCAAAAGTATCTGCGGTATTTAATGCATGATTAACGTCCATTTCCCCAAGAACATTCGGCAACTGCCATAATCCTGACAGCAAGCCGCTTTCGGTGCGCTTCGTTATGGCATATTGCTCTCCGCACTGCAGCAAAAAGACCGTGCGATTTTCTAAACGCTTATCCTTTTTTGGCTGTTTAACCGGATATAGCAGCATCGTGCCATTGGCATATGCACGGCAGAAACCATTTGCCGGACACTCGGTGCATTTAGGTGACTTGGGCGTGCAAATAGTTGCGCCCAGTTCCATTAATGCTTGTGTAAACTGTCCGCAATTATTTTTCGGATATACCTTTTCAAGCTGTGCCGCTATTTCGGTTTTTGTTTGCATACGATCGATTGGTGCATCGTTTTCCGTCATGCGTGTGATAATACGCAGTACATTGCCGTCTACAGCAGCATAAGGTTGGTTAAAACAGATCGAAGCAATGGCACCGGCAGTGTATGGTCCAATACCGGGCAAAGCACGGATGTTCTCATATTGATTTGGGAAATGTCCGCCATATTGCGTTTCAATTATGCGTGCTGCTTTTTGAAGATTGCGTGCACGGTTATAATAGCCAAGTCCCTCCCATAGCTTGAACAATTGACTTTCCGATACTTCAGCCAAATCATGGATATCGGGAAGCTGTTCTAAAAAGCGAAGATAGTATGCCCATACTGCCTCTACACGCGTCTGTTGCAGCATAATTTCCGAAATCCAGACATGATAGGGCTCAGTGTCCTGTCGCCAAGGAAGTTCTCGTGCATTCTGCTTATACCAAGGAAGCAGTGTATCCGGCAGTTGTTTGTAAATTAAGTCAAATTTTTTCAAAGCTTCTCCTTTCAGGTTAAATCTGTTATACTTAGGTATATTAATATATAGCCGTTAAAATAAAAGTTGTTTTTAAAAGTATTGTATATCTATTTTCTAAGAATATTGTATTGTTATTTTATAATATATGATGATAAGACAAATGGTCGTTTTCGGAGGTACTAAAATGACAGAAAGAAAAATAATTTTATATATTTCGCAAAGCTTGGATGGATATATTGCAGATAACAATAAAAGTGTGGATTGGATTGCGGGAGAAAATCAAGAACATTATGGTGATTATGGATATAATCATTTCATTAAAAATATTGATACAATTATATTAGTAAATAATACTTATAAAC
>VSOH01000211.1 GCA_009774735.1 Clostridiales bacterium | reverse complement strand
TAGAGCACATCCTTGGTAAGGATGAGGTCACCGGTTCAAGTCCGGTTATCAGCTCCAAGAGAACAATGACAACGGTTATTGTTCTTTTTTTATAATGTTATTAAATTACAATGAACCGGTGACAACCTGCTGAGAAAAGGTTGGTTTGATGAGTCCGGTTATCAGCTCCGGGAGAACAATGACATCGGTTATTGTTCTTTTTTTATAAAACAAACAAATTAAGCTTGCTTCACTAAAGCACTTTTAACTAAAAAGCCTTGAAAGCTCACGGTATCCCGTAGGTTTTCAAGGCTTTTATATTCATCTATAAAGCATTTATTTTTCAGAATTCTTTAATATTTCTGCCGCTTCTGAAAACAGCTTGTCCTTATCTGCACCGCAATTGTTAACATAATTAATAAATGTAGACAGTGAGCAACAGTATTTACCATGCTCAAGGTTTGAGTAGGAACGAAGTGAAACATCAAGATTTTCAGCCATTTCCTCCTGTGATATTCCCAACTCCGCTCTCTTATTTGCAATCTCGTTTTTTAGGTAATGCTTTAAATTTTCTGTTGCAGTCATTTTGCTCACCTCACCAAATGGGCTAACAAAATCCTACAATTTTTGACTATTGTATTCTATGTACTGCACTTCATATGCTTGTTGCCTTCTTCAAATATATTGTTATCAATTATGAATGAAGTAACGCATTATTTACACATTTTTAACACACAGATTCATACCAATCCAAAAAAGTCAGTCTATTTCTTTTTTATTGCCAATATATAACCCGTCGCAAATATTAATGCCAATATTACAAATACCTGTTCCATAAGCAACGCCCCCTTCCGGGAACAGAACTATTTATGAAAATCGATAATCAATCTGTATAAGGTGATTTATCTATCACCTTGCGGTTAAGTTCAATCAATACAACCTTATCCTTTTCAATGCGTATTTCGAGTGACTTCTTGTTATTCAAGGCAGCCTCAATAGCCTTGATGGTAGACTTTTTTAAATTCATAATTAACCTTTCCGAGAATGCAATCAACAATATAAAGCTCAGTACCGTTCATATCACTGCCAAAACATCCATGCATAATTTTCAGAATAATAAAAACAGGACTATAAGTATTGTAATACTCATAGTCCTTTTTGACTGTATACCCTTAACTATTTATAAGAATCAATATTTTTATTATTCATCACTATTTTTTAAAATTTCTGCTGCTTCCGAAAACAGCTTATCTTTATCTGCATCACAGTTATTGACATAATTAATAAACGATGACAAGGAACAGCAATATTTGCCATGCTCAAGATTTGAATATGAACGAAGCGATATATTCAGATTTTCTGCCATTTTTTCCTGGGAAATACCAAGCTCGGCTCGTTTATTTGCAAACTCGTTTTTCAAATAAATTTTTAATCCTTCTGTTGCAGTCATTTTATTCACCTCACCAAACGGGCTAACAAAATTCTACAATTTATGCACATTTCAATCTATGTTCTGCAATTCATAAGCTTAAAACAATGTTTGATTATTTAGCTGTTTTCAGACAAAAAAGTATCCCCGAAAGAAATAACTTCCGGGGAATTTTTTAATAAAACTTCGCGTATTTATCGCCTTTATAGTAGACGCAGATATAGCCGCTTGGAATTTCAAGCCAGATATCTTTTCCTACATTTTTTACATCAAGAGCTGTCACCTTTGTTCCTGTTTTCAAAACAGCATTATCATTTGAATTACTGCTTGTGCAGTTCTTTCTGCCGTCAGCAGTTAAATTCTTAACCTTTTTAATGGCATAATCCGTTCCAGCACCTGTTCTGACATTGACATCCGAAGTGAGTGTGTAAACACTGCCCTTGTCAAAACGAACACTGCCCTGTGACGGCTTTGCTTTATCTGAATTTGACAAAAGAAAATAAGCAGGATTTCTGTCGCCGGTTGCCTTGGCAAGCTCTCTCACGGAAACCACACAACCGTAATCTGTTTTTCTTACAATACGGTTTGGTCTGTCAAAATCATCATATTTACCGCTGTAAAGCTGCGGGTCAATAACATTAATATTTGAGCCTTCCATTTTATCCAATACAACAAAATGACCTGCAGAGCTGAAAACATTATATGCATCACCCTGATTAGCAATAACTATGCCGCCTGCTTTAATATGGCTTATAACCTTATTCTCATCCGTCGTTGTTGTGAAGCTGAGATTGGAACGCTCACGGCATACTGCCTTGAGCAGTGTATTAAGATTTGTACCCGAATTATCTCTTGCACCGCAGTCTAAGCTGAGCTTTGTCATCCTGCTGACAGAATAAAGCTCGCTGCCAACAAGATTGTTTACTGCAATGCAGGGTGCACAGACACCGCAGCCTGAGGTTTTGATTGTTTCAACCTTTGAGGTTGAAGGATTGTCGTACTTAATATTTTCATAATCCATCTGATTATAATAAAACATTATTCACCACTCCTTAGATTCTTCATATATTCATCTGCTTTTCTTGCCTTTTCGGTAAAGGAATTGTTATACCACCAAGAGCATATGGTGCTTGCAATCAAGATTGCAACAGACACAGCCTCACCTACTAATTCATTATCAATGGGCAATGTCTTTACGCCACACATTCTGAGCACCACATTAAGCAGTGATACAAATAAAATTATTGTTCTGATTATAGCCGCTTTATTTAATTTCATGATTTGTGCTCCTTTCCATATCACCCACCCTATGGTTTAACACTCTGATTTTTTCCTCTACAACAGGAATTCTTTCGGCAAAATAATTGTGCTGGTCAACCTTCTGCTCCAATTTTTCAAGTCTGTAAGAGGTAAGTTTTGATGAAGTAATTATACCGCCGAATGAGCCGATTACCGTACCTGCCATTGCAACCAGTGCAACGATAATATCATTATTCATTTTTATCCCCTTTCTTTTTATTCTACGGAGGATTAACCCTCCACTATCTATATTATGAGAGAGCGGTCACAAATGCAAATGGGTGTACCAAAAATCGCCCAGATATTATAGTACATAAAGCACATAGTATGTATGAATACAAGCTTATTTTTTGTGTATTAATATTCATTTTTATGCATATTTATAACTATTTTCACAATTGCTATTGACAATATTATTAGAATGATTATAATAATTAAGATATTAATTATTAATAATGGAG
>VSOH01000210.1 GCA_009774735.1 Clostridiales bacterium | reverse complement strand
CTTTGGTGCGAGAGACGGGACTTGAACCCGTACGAGTCGCCCCACACGCCCCTCAAACGTGCGCGTCTGCCGATTCCGCCACTCTCGCTCAACGATATGCATTATACCAAAGCTAAATGTATTTGTCAACCCTTTTTTACAAATTTTTTTTATTATTTGACTTATTATTTGACTTTGATATATTTGCACTATATAATTAAAGTGTAAATAATTATAATAATATAAATACTTAAAGGAGGATATTATGATTAAGTATATTGTTATTGCTGTTGTGGTTGTTGTTTTGCTGGCAATCATTTTAGGTTTTATTTCAGCCTACAACACACTTGTTAAGCTTAGAAATTCTGTTGAAGAGGCTTTTGCCACAATGGATGTTTATCTGAAAAAACGATGGGATTTAATCCCTAATATTGTTGCGTCTGTTAAAGGCTATGCCAAGCACGAGGCTGAAACACTGCAGAATGTTATAAATGCAAGAAATGCCCGTTATCAGGATTTGTCTGTTGATGAGAAATTGGAGGCTAATAAAGAGCTTTCCCGCGGGCTTGCAAGCATCAATGTTGTTGCAGAGCAGTATCCGCAGTTAAGGGCTAATGAGAATTTTATGAATCTTAATAATCAGCTTCAAAGAACGGAAGAGGATATTGCCAACGCAAGAAAATATTATAATGCAGTGGTAAAAAACTATAATAATAAAATTCAGATGTTTCCATCAAACATTGTTGCATCAATGTTCAGTTTTAAAAGACAAACTATGTTTGCGGTTGAAAACAGTGATGAACGTGAAAATGTAAAGGTGGAATTTTAATGAAAAAGATTAAATCTGTTTTGTTTGCACTTTTTGTTTTTATTATTGTTATTTTTCCTGTTTTTAATGTATCTGCTGCAGTCAGCGGCAGATATTATCCTTTCAATATAGAAAATTATGATGTTAAAATTGATGTGGCTGAGGACAATATTCTCCATGTTACTGAAAACATTGATGTTAATTTCAATGAAGCACAGCACGGAATTTATCGTACAATCCCTCGCAGATTTAATGTTGAAAGGGAAGATGGCAGTATTTCAAATGCAAAAATCAAAGTGAAACATTTTAGATGCAGTGATAATTATAATATGTCCACTACCGGTGATGAGTACTCAATCCGGATTGGTGATTCTGATGAAACAATCACCGGCAGACATACCTATCAGCTTTCATACGATTATATTATCGGTGTTGATTTGCTCGATGGTGCGGATGAATTTTATTTTAATATTATTGGTACAGAGTGGGAAACCACGATTGAAAATGTTACCTTTGAAATAAATATGCCCAAGGAATTTGACAGTTCAAAACTTGGATTTTCCGCAGGTTTTTACGGAGCTACGGGAACAGAAGCTGTTGACTATTCTGTTGACGGAAATACAATCACCGGTAAAATGACTATGCCTCTTAGATATCGTGAGGGTCTTACCACACGACTTGAGCTGCCTGAGGGTTATTTTCAGATTGATACCAAAAGGCAGAATATGAGCGTTGTAAGCCTTATAACTATCCCTGCAGTGGTATTGCTTGCTGTGCTTATTATATGGGCTAAGTTCGGTAAGGATAAAAAAATAGTTGATGTTGTTGAATTTTACCCGCCTGAGGGTATGAACTGTGTTGATGTTGCTTATTGGTATAAAGGCGCTGTAACGGGTGAGGATGTTGTTCCGCTTCTTATAGAGCTTGCTAATGAAGGTTATCTGACCATTAATGACAATAAAACAGGCAGCTATGTAATTAAAAAAATTAAAAGCTATGACGGTGATGACGAGTCGAAGAAAACCTTTATGAACGGTCTGTTTATGCGTGGTGAAACTACTTATAAATCCAGGCTTGAGAAGGATTTTTATGTCTATATTGATATGATTAGAAATTCATATAATACCCATCGTAATCGAAGAAAGGTATTTGTAAATCATTCACTTACAATGAGAATTGTTTGCTGGGCCGTTATTATTGGGTTTATATTTGTGAATTGCCTGATTTTTGAAGACTCATACCAAACAGCACCTTGTATTTATGCACTTATCGGCGGATTTGTTATTTATCTTTGTGCATTTATTCTTTCATTTTTTGTAAGAAAGCGTACTGATGACGGGCACAGAATGCTGCAGATGATTAATGGCTTTAAAATTTTCCTTGAAACCGCTGAAAAGGAAAAGCTTGAAGCACTTGTTGAGGATGACCCGCAATATTTTTATAATATTCTGCCGTATACGTATGTGCTCGGTGTTTCAAAAAAATGGGTAGAAAAGTTTGAATCTATTGCAGTTGAGCCGCCTGTATGGTGCACTTCAGATTACCGCGGCTTGGGATATATTTATTTTATAAACAGCACCTTTAGGGACTGCAGTCGTGCAATGCAGGTTCGTCCTGTTGAAACAGGAGACAGCAGTGGTCACAGCCTTGGCGGCGGCAGCGGTGTATCCGGCGGCGGATTCAGCGGAGGCGGTGTTTCGGGAGGCGGCTTCGGCGGCGGAGGCGGCGGAAGCTGGTAGTTTCAGGAGTTTGCTATGGAATTAATTCAGGTTGGTGAAAAGACTTATTATATTAAAAATCCAACGAACATAGGTATATATAAGATTAACAATAACGATGTTTATTTAATTGACAGCGGTAATGATAAGGATGCAGGACGTAAGATTTTAAAAATAATTGCTGCACAAGGCTGGACAGTTAAGGGCATAATCAATACACATTCCAATGCTGACCATATCGGCGGCAATAAAATAATCAGTGACCGAACAGGCTGTGATGTTTTTGCTAATGGTATTGAACAGTGTTTTACACAGCACACCTTGCTTGAGCCTTCGTTCCTTTATGGTGGTTATCCTTTTAAAAATCTTAGAAATAAATTTCTTATGGCTAAGGATACCGATGTAAAACCGATTGAACATAATCTGCCTGACGGTTTGGAATGGTTTGAGCTTAAAGGTCATTTTTTTGATATGATTGGTGTTAAAACATCAGATAATGTTCTGTTTCTTGCAGATTCACTTTTCAGTGCGGAAACAATAGGTAAATATCATCTGTTTTTCATTTATGATGTGAAGGAATTCCTTGAAACGCTGGATAAGCTTGAAAATATGCAGGGCAGGGTATTTATCACGTCACATTTCGAGGCTTGGGAAACTATTGTAATCTTTGTTTTTTTGTTATTTT
>VSOH01000021.1 GCA_009774735.1 Clostridiales bacterium | reverse complement strand
GCTGCGGAGCCTGCGGCAGAGCATAGAACTTGCCCTTGTGCACACGGCTTGGAACAACATAGTCACGGGCACCCTCAGGTGAAGATGCACAAAGAATAGGGGTCTGAATTTCAAGAAAGCCCATATTTGTCATTTCCTGTCTGAGGAATGAAACAACCTTGCTTCTGAAAATCATATTTTCCTTAACCTTCTGATTTCTAAGGTCAAGGAAGCGATACTGTAATCTCTTATCCTCTCTTGTTTCCTTAGAGGTCTGAATTTCAAATGGCAGCGGCTGACGGACCTTACCAAGAACAGTAACCTTTTTAGCCTCAACCTCAATTGTACCTGTTGCAATTTTAGGGTTGATTGTTTCCTCGTCACGCTTTTCAACCAATCCCTCAACGGAAATACAATCCTCCTTTGAGATACCGTCAAGCAGAGTTGTATCACGCATAACCACCTGCATAACACCCTGCATATCTCTCAGGTCAATGAATGATACGCCGCCATGGTCACGAATATTTTCAACCCAGCCTGCAACCTTAACTGTACTGTCAATATCAGCCTCACTGAACTGATCAAGTGTTTTTGTTCTGTAAAGTGTAGAAAATTCCATAATCAATCTCCTTTTCAAATCAAAGCGTAAAGCTCTGCAAAAGCTTTATGCCCCATAATAAAAATAAGCAGTCTTAAGTCCAAATAGGACGAAAGACTGCTTCCGTGGTACCACCTAAATTAGCCGAGAACGGCTCACTCAAAGGGATTAACGCTCCCGAAACGCCTGATTCTACTCACGCTGTTGCTTTCCTTCAGGGACTCATGGGTGTTTTTCACAATCTGCTTGTGCCTGCTTGCACCAACCGCAGGCTCTCTTAAACAGCGGCAAAAAGCTACTCGCCCAATCAAAGTCTTAAAATATATTGTTATAATAACATTAATTCTATTATTAGTCAATAATTAGTTTTTAGGAATTAATTTTATCAGTATTATATTAAAATCTTGTCAATCTGCCTTTTTTCTGATTTGTTTTTCACAGAGAATATGCATAACGATTTCAACAAGATAAATAACAAGTGTGATATACCAACCAATACCGGCACCGCCGATGATTAAGCCGAGCACAACAAACACTGCTGTGTTCACAACACTGAAAATCATATTTCTTAAAAAGCCTGTTTTCGTAACAGAGAACAATGACGAAATAATAACAGCGAGGCTAAGCACAATCACAAATGCCATACTCACAAGCGGCAATATAACATCACCTATCTGTATTTCACTATTGATAAGCCCCATTATAAGTGAAATCAGACTGACATCACCATACATCGGCAGGCACATTGATGCAAGGGGTGTAAAAAACAGCACAAGCCTTACTATCAGAAGCGGTGACGCAACAGAGCTTGCACGCAGAATACCCAAAAAATGATTAACTGCGTCAACCTCTTTTTGAGCCTGCAAAGCATCAGCCTTTAAATTATCTTCAAGATTATAATAAAGAAGATTGACGTTGCAGTGAGGACATTTTTCTTTCAAATAAAAAGCACTTATCTTTTTGCCGCATTTGGGGCATAGATTATTTTTATTCATTTACATCCCCTCCTGATACCTCTTTAGATAACTGTTCACGACGCACCTTCATATCAGCTCTTATACCCTCAAGCTTTTTGCCTGTAAGATCATAGAAAAGATAAGGAATAATAGAGAGCAAACCAAGTAAATACGGAATTATGGTAAATAAAGCCCATATGTATAAATCCGTATGCTCGCCCTTAATCGTTACCTGCTCACCTGCTGCATTTTTAACAAATGAAAGTCCGATAAGCGGAAGCAATGCTGTACCAAGTGATGTTGAAAGTGAGCCTGTCAGCTTGCCAACAAAGGTTAAAACCGAGAAAGAAACGCCTTCATTTCTCTCGCCTGTTTTCCATTCCATATAATCAACGGTATCGCCAATCATCTCTGTAGGTATAACCATATTGATTGTATTAAAGAAAGAGAAAACAAAATTCTGAATCATAAGAAGAACAGAAATAACAACTATGTTTGTATTATAAAAGCCCAGTCCTATAAGGAATACGAGCGTGCTGACCACCGCACGACATATAATATTGAGCAGTACAATCTGCTTATTATCAAATTTTTTCTTAAGCTTCGGAATTAAAAGATATGTTAAAAATCCAAAAATAGTTCCGGGAAGATTAATCCACAAAACAGCGGAATTCAGGTTTAAAACTTCAGAATAATAATATGTTTGGAATACACCCGCAAGTCCGGCTAATGCACCGATAACATTACCGATAATAATAAGCATCAGCGGCTTATTTTTAAACATAACCTTAAAGCCTTCAAGAATAGACGGCTCCTTTATTGACTGAACAACCCGTTCCTTTGTCTTTCTTCCTGCAAGAGAGAACAGACCTAAAATCATAACTGCTGCGATTATCGCTAATATCAGGAAATCCTGTGAAAGCGTAAGCTCCCAAACATGATTATTTGAAAGGTCCATCATAACAACTAATAAAGGTGTTGCCAATCCGCCGAAAATACTTGAAATCAATCTTGCACTTGAGATTGCTCTTGTTCTGTCTGATGGTGACGGAGAAATAGCCGTACTCATACCCCAAAACGGAACATCACCTATGGTATAGAAAAATTCCCATATAAAGTACGATATATACATATATACAATTTTAACAGTAGCCGTCTTTGCATCTGCTAAAATCTCCGGTCCTGCAAAAAGCATAATTGTTGCTATTGACAATGGAATGGGAACAAAAAGAAGATATGGTCTGAGCTTACCATAACGTGTTCTTGTTTTATCAATCAAACCGCCCATAACCGGATCATTGATAGTATCCCATATTCCGAGAACTAAAATCATTGTAGCAACTGCTGTTTCAGGAATTCCGAAAACCTTTGTGAAAAACAGCGAAAGATAGCCGCCTGCCACAAGATTATAACCGAAAACCTGACCTGCATTAGCAAAGCCGTATGCTAAATTTTCCCGAACACCGACATAACGTATTTCTTTTTCTTTCTCAGCCATAGTTCCCCCTCCTGAACACTATATACTGTACAATTATAATATAATAAAAAAGGATTGACTATGTCAACCCTTTTATAATTATTTATGCAACTTATTCAGCCTCTGTTGTATTTTCAGTGGAGCCCTTAGCAGAATAATCGGCAATACGGTTTTCCATCTCAGAATACTTATTTGTATTCATATCCTTTTTAAGCACCTTTGTACCGTCAAAGGAAATAAGATATTCACCGACTGTTTTCATAGAAAAAGTTTTAGTGCCATCATCAGATGTTGAATTCTCGTTCTGAGTAACTATGTTTGCAACAACCTTTACATAATTGCCGCCATCATGCTCATAGCCGTTTGAGGCAACCATTATACTGTAATCCTCAGCCACATCCTGAAGACCAAGCTCCTCAACGGTATAATAATTCTTAATATAGTTTATAGCATCTGAATCCTTGATTTTTGCATCTGCAGTAGTTACCTGACCTGACGGAAGTGTACTTTCAGTAACATTCTCATCATCTTTTTTGTCAGCAGTACAGCCTGCAAAAACTGCAATAAGCATAGCAGCAGCAAGAAGGATAGACATTAATTTTTTCATATTATCAGTCCTCGTCGCAGCAATCACATTCCTCTTCAATTTCAAACTCAAGCATCTCGCCGCAGTTTGGGCAAGGAATTGTACCGCCGAGAACAGTTTCCTCATCTACTGTAATTTCAGTACCGCAGAGAGGGCACTCAACCTCAAACTCTTCGCACTCATCACCGCAGTCGCAGCAATCGTCACAATCACAGTCGCAAAAATCAAAATCATCATCTTCATCGAGAAGATAATCCTCAACCTCGGCTAAATCCTCGTCAACAGCATCAATCTGCTCAGCCATAAGCTCCATACCCTCGGTTACATCGTCAATATCCTCACAAAGATTTGTTAAAACATCAACAATAGCATTAAAAACCTTGGTTTCCTTTTTGTTTGCATCCAAATCAAGTCCGTCAAGCAGACCCTTTAAATAGCCCAAGCTCTCAATAGTTTCCATAATAAAACTCCTTTATGTTTTATAAAATAAATCTAATTTATGCTCTTTCCATATACTCACATGTTCTTGTATCAATTCTGATCATATCGCCTTCGTTAATGAAAAGCGGAACACGGATTTCTGCACCGGTTTCAACCTTTGCCGGCTTAAGTGTATTTGTTGCAGTATTGCCCTTAAGACCCGGCTCAGTTTCAGTAACCTCAAGTGTTACGAAGGTAGGCGGCTCAACGCCGAAAACCTTGCCCTTGTATGAAAGGATACGGCAAATCTCGTTTTCCTTAACATACTTAAAGTTGTCTGATAAGTCAGCCTCAGCAACAGGAACCATATCAAAGGTTTCATTATCCATAAAATAATATAATCCGTCATCGCTGTATGAGTAAGCCATTTCTCTTCTCTCAATAAATGCAGTCGGGAATTTAGCTGACGGATTGTAGCTCTTTTCTGTCACTGCACCTGTGATAACATTTTTTGTTTTTGTTCTTACGAAAGCAGCACCCTTACCCGGCTTAACATGCTGGAACTCAACAACCTGCAATACGTTGCCGTCCTCTTCAAATGTAACGCCGTTTCTGAAATCACCTGCTGATACCATAATTTATACCTCCAAGATTTATAATCTTAATTTCTTACTTTACCATTTTATATTATTTCAAGCAATAAATCAATACCCATTTTATAGCTATCCTTGCCATAACCGCAAATTTGCCTGACACAAACGTCTGTGATAACAGAAATTTTTCTGAAATCCTCTCTTTTATGTATATCCGACATATGAACCTCAACAAAAGGAGTAAACGCATTTACTGCCTCAATAGCATCACGAATTGCATAGGAATAATGGGTGTAAGCACCTGCATTAATAACAACCCCGTCAAATTCATCCTTGCTCTCATGTATTATGTCAATTAAATCACCTTCGTGATTGGACTGATAAAATGTCACTTTGGCACCATTCGCCTTGCCATAAAGCTTAAGCTCATCATTTATCTGCTTTAAGGTTTCACCGCCGTAGACATTCTTTTTTCTTATGCCGGTCATATTCAGATTAGGACCGTTTAAAACGAGTATCTTTTTCATATTTATCACCAAGAAATATATTAATCCAATTTATACCTTAAGTCAATAAAAAAATATGAGAGTACACAAGTGTACTCTCATATGTAGCTTGCCATTGGCTTACTTAAACTTTCTCTTACGAGCAGCCTCGCTCTTCTTTTTACGAGCAACAGATGGCTTTTCATAATGCTCTCTCTTACGAACTTCCTGGATAATACCATCACGAGAAGTCTGGCGCTTAAATCTGCGGAGTGCGCTGTCGAGAGTTTCATTCTCTTTAACTTTTACTTGGCTCATTCAATTCCCTCCCTTTTCCTCTATCGGGGGTATTTGATACTTTGTTAATATCTGTGCACGATTATATACAAAAACATTCTAAAAGTCAAGCATTTTGACAAGAAATATGAAAATTCATTTTAATTTTCCTGTTTATCTGAGCCGTTTTGTTTGTCACTGTCATTTTTGTGTTTGAATATCACAAGCTTACTGAAAACATAGTTAAGAATAACCACAACAACCTGCATAATTATTTTTGCAATCATATTGCCGTCCAGATTAAAGCTGAAAATATCCCAGCTTATTTTGCCCATATGCATTATGTCTATCATCAGCCATAAGCCTGCTTCCTCAACCACAAGGCTGAAAATTCTTGCTCCGAAAAAGCCGATTAATTCCTTGATTACAACTTCTGCCTTCCAGCTTTTTGATTCAAAAACCCAGAGCTTATTTGTAAAATAAGCAAATATAACCGTAATCAGCCAGCTTATTACATTGGTTAAGAGATAGAGATGTGCGCCGAGTACCGCATTAAAGATTTTAAAGGATACAAGATTGACAACCGTTGCCAGCACACCGAAAAAAACGTAGCTGATGACTTCCTTATACTTTTCAAATAACTTTTTAATCATCTGTTTAACAAATCCTTATACCTGTCGTTTGACCTCTGAAGCTCCATTTCAAAATCCTGCCTGTTCTTCTGCTTGATGGTGTCAAGAACAAGACCCGAGAAAAAGCTGATGATTGAAGCAAGCATTGTTATACCGCAAACAATAACTGTCGGAATTTTATCAACCATACCTGTTTTGAAGAACGTAATCAGTACCGGGATAAAGAAGCCCACTGAAAGCAAAAACAAAACAAGTGCAATCATTAAGAAAAACGGAAACGGCTTATAATTTTTAAACAGCCTTGCAATTGTTAAAAGCACCTTGAAGCCGTCTGAATAGGTATTGAGCTTTGACTCACTGCCCTCAGGTCTGTCACGGTATTCAATAACAACATTTTCACAGAACATATTTTTATCAACCGTGTGAATGGTCATTTCAGTTTCAATTTCAAATCCCTTTGAAAGCACAGGGAAAGTTTTAACAAAATTATAGCTGAAGGCTCTGTAGCCTGTCATAATATCCTTGATATCACTTTTAAAAATAGTATTAATGCTTGCTCTTACAATAGAATTGCCGAAATTGTGGAAGGGACGCTTGTTTTCTTCAAAATATGTTGATGAAAGTCTGTCACCAACAACCATATCAACATTTCTTTCAAGAACCTTATCACACATTTCTCTTGCAAATTCGGCAGGATATGTGTCATCGCCGTCAGTCATAATATAGCACTCGGCATCAATATCTCTGAACATCCTTCTGATAACATTACCCTTGCCCTGCTGATACTCGCTGCGAACAACTGCACCCTCGGCTTTGGCAATCTCAGCCGTGTTATCACTGGAATTATTGTCATAAACATAGATAGTTGCCTCAGGCAAAACCTTCTGAAAATCATTAATAACCTTTTTTATTGTAACAGCCTCATTGTAGCAAGGAATCAGAACTGCTATTTTATCCATATTTCATTACCCTCCGGTTCTATAGATTCATCAATTTCATCATTTTTACTTCGTGAGAATGTAATAAATATTACGAACGGTATACATACAATCATAGGTATTACATATCTCATATAAGCAACAGGACCTACAAAGCAAATTGCATAATTTGCAAAAATCGGCAGACATACCAGAAGCTCAGTATATCTTTTTCTCATAAGCATTGCAAGGAATATTATCACATAGCACCAGGTGTAGAATGAAAATTCAAACAAACAGGATACTATCGGTATTCTGTCAAGCATATTAACCATTTGTGAAACAGCCGACCTTGCCCCGTCCAATGCTTTGGGATTATCAAGACCTTCAAGATAATCAGGAATTGTTTTATCCGTATTACCATTATAATAAATTGCATCGTGATTTGAATCAAAGCTGAACCAACTGAAATTCAGATTTAAAAATGCCTCAACATAACAAGCAGGATGCTTGGCAAGCTGTGCAAACCAGGTTTTGAAGTAATTTAACAAATCCTCAGTTGTTGCATACTTATTATATAAGCCTTTGACACTATCACTTCTGTCAGGTACATATTTTTGAGCAATTTCATTAAGGGTTACTTCACCGCCGCCGAGTATTGTTAAAATACTGTCTTTTTCCTCAGGCGTAACTTCATTCTCAAACTCAACAATATATCTTGCAGTCTGCTGGAAAGGAACTGAAAGCATTTCTCTCGGGCTGCCGTCATTTACACCGGCAACCTTAAAGGCAACACCTGTGAATCCAACCTTGAAAAGTAAAATAGGAATGAGCATTACAGATATAATCTTAAGAACAAATTTTTTGTCCTTTCTGAAATGAATAACAGTAAACGGCAGTAAAAGAAGAACTATATAAAAACCGTTATTTCTTACAAGCAACAAAACAAACAGAGCGGCTGCAAGAATCCAGTATTTTGACTTTGTAAATTTTTCAGGCGTTTTAAATGCATCATAAAGCAGCAGTGTTACCACCAAAAGCATGATAGAAAACGGAGTATCCTTAAATGTAGTCATACCCCAAAGCGGAAACAGCGGACATAGTGTAAAGAACAGATAAACAATCTTTGCAAGTCTTTTTGACATACCATATTCCTGAAGCTTTATTACCGAATAGGTCAATGCCGAGGCAAAAACAATGCTCTGCAATACACAATAAAGCTCAATGCCTGCAAAATAAGAACCAATCAGCTCACCGAATTTAAGGAAAATACCCAAAAGCAGCGTATGAGCAACAGGATGATGATTGGTAAGCAGAATATCATCAGGTTCTCTCAGTACAGTGCCCGGGCTCCAGCTCATTTCACCATTGCCTAAAATCTGTGCAAACTGATCCCTTGTGTCGGTACCCATTGCGCCCGGTGCCATAATAATCATATAAGGCACCCAGCAGGCTATCATAATAAGTGTAAGCTTAAAGAATGCTTTTTTATCAAAGCCCCTATTGACTGCATCAAGCTTTTCAATATTAACCCTGTTGGCAATATCATATACAAAGAAAATCAGAGTCGCAATTCCTACACCCTTAAAACACGATGTAACAACAGCCGTTCCGCTTCCGAAAACCTTATCCCAGGAATTAAGCTCAAAATAACTGTCACACAAAAGCATAAACAGTGCTCCGATTATTGAAAACGGCACACCCCATTTTATATTTCTTTTGCTGACCTTCGGTATTAAATAGACCAGTGCAACAAATGCTAATACAACCAGCATATAAACCGAATAATCAGGGTAAGAAAAAGCAGCTTTAACCTGCCATAATTTTATTAAAAACGGACTTCCTAATTTTTCCTTAACACTTTCTGCAGCGACATAAGTTCCGTTAGAGACGACAACAGCAAGACTTGACATCAATGCAAGAACAAATGCTTTTATATAGTCGGATACTGTGTTTTTCTTTTTATTTTTCAGCATTTTATCCTCCGTCCAAAACAATATTTTGACAATATTATACACCAAAATAATACTTATATACAATATATTGTAACATCTGTGTATTAAAAAGTCAATGACGACATAAGTTAAAATTTACATTGTTGACAATTGAGATTTATAGCGTTATAATAATTAAAACGATGATAAGGATATGGCTTGATTAAGGAGCTTTCAGAGAGTGTGCGGTTGGTGCAAGCACATAAGCAAATGATTAAGTTACCGCCTTTGAGTGCTGCCAATACCAGCCGGATTGCTTCCGTTAAAGAGCAAATGAGCGGCATAAAATGATTTTTATGCAATTCAGGTGGAACCGTGGATTTAATTCACCCTGATTTATTCAGGGTGATTTTTTTATTTTTTAGGAGGGTTAATGTTATGATTAAGATTACATTAAAAGACGGTTCGGTTAAGGAATTTGAAAATGCAGTTTCCGCAGCCGACATCACAAAAGAAATTTCAATGGGTCTTTACAGAAACGCTTGTTCCTGTAAAATCAACGGTGAGGTTAAAGACTTAAGAACCACAGTTGACACTGACTGTAATTTTGAGGTTTTGACCTTTGATGATGCCGACGGAAAAAAGACATTTAACCATACCGCATCACACATTATGGCACAGGCTGTTAAAAGACTTTACCCAAACGTTAAGCTGACAATCGGACCTGCTATTGACAGCGGTTTTTACTATGATTTTGATACTGAAACACCATTCTCCCCTGAGGATTTAGAGAAAATTGAAAAAGAAATGAAGGCCATCGTCAAAGAGGGTCTTGATATTGAAAAATTTGAGCTTGAGCCTTCTGAAGCAATTAAGCTTATGGAGGAAAAGAAGGAGCCTTATAAGGTTGAGCTTATCAACGAGCATGCGGAAAAGGGCGAGCCTATCAGTTTTTACAAGCAGGGTGAATTCACTGAGCTTTGTGCAGGTCCTCACCTTATGGATATGAAAGTTGTCAAGGCATTCAAACTCACAAACTGCACAGGTGCTTACTGGCGCGGTGACGCTAAAAACAAGATGCTTTGCCGTGTTTACGGAACTGCATTCCCAAAGGCAACTATGCTTGAGGAGCATTTAACAATGCTTGAAGAGGCTAAAAAGCGTGACCACAGAAAAATCGGTAAAGAACTTGAGCTGTTTACTATTATGGAAGAAGGTCCGGGCTTCCCATTCTTCTTGCCAAAGGGTATGATTTTGAAGAACACTCTTGTTGACTACTGGAGAGAAATTCATCGTGAAGCAGGCTATGATGAAATCCAGTCGCCAATGATGCTGAACCGTGCATTATGGGAAAGAAGCGGTCACTGGGATCATTATAAAGAAAATATGTACACAACAGTTATTGATGATACAGATTTTGCTGTTAAGCCTATGAACTGCCCCGGCGGTATTCTTGTTTACAAAACAAAAATGCATTCTTATAAAGATTTACCGCTTCGTATGGGTGAGCTTGGCTTAGTTCACAGACATGAGCTTTCAGGTGCTTTGCACGGACTTATGAGGGTTCGCTGCTTCACACAGGACGATGCTCATATTTTCATGACAAGAGAACAAATTAAGGACGAAATCAAAGGTGTGGTAAGCCTTATTAACAAAGTTTACAGCACATTCGGTTTTGAATATCATATTGAGCTTTCTACTCAGCCTGAGGATTCAATGGGTGCAAAAGAAGACTGGGATATTGCTACAGACGCACTCCGTGATGCTATCACTGAGCTTGGCTATGACTATGAAGTTAACGAGGGCGACGGTGCATTCTACGGTCCTAAGCTTGATTTCCACCTTACTGACTGCTTAGGCAGAACATGGCAGTGTGGTACAATTCAGCTTGACTTCCAGTTACCTGAAAGATTCGAGCTTGAATATGTCGGTTCAGACGGCGAAAAGCACAGACCGATTATGATTCATCGTGTTGTATTCGGAAGCATTGAAAGATTTATCGGTATTCTTACTGAGCATTTTGCAGGTGCTTATCCTGTATGGCTTGCTCCGGTTCAGGTCAAGCTGCTGCCTATCGCTGACAGGCACCTTGATTACCTCTATGATGTTAAAAAGGCTCTGGAAGCAAAGGGCATTCGCTGCGAGATTGATGACAGGTCTGAAAAAATCGGATTTAAAATCCGTTCTGCTCAGCTTGAAAAGGTTCCTTATATGCTCCTTGCAGGTGATAAGGATATTGAAAACAACACAATCTCTGTCCGTTCAAGGAAGAATGGCGACGAGGGTGCAGCAGCCCTTGATGAATTCCTTGCAAGAATTCTTGACGAAATTGAAACCAAAGCATTATAATCTAACAACAAACCGCCGGCAGAAAACTGCCGGCGGTATTTTTAGTTACTTTACTTTTTCATTGCATTATATGAGGTCAGGACAGCATCATCACTGATATTACAGCCCAGCTCATAGAGCGGCACCTTTGCAAAAATCTGTTCAAGCACATCAAACAGCCTGTTCATATCAGAATGATTCAGTTTTCTGAGCGTCTGAGAAAAAATATTGAAAACAGCCTTGCTTGTATCCGCCTTTCTTATCCAGTTATCCTCGCTTCTCTGTAAAAAGCAGATACCTGCAAGCTTTACATTTTTCGGTGCCGAATAATCATACTTACCGCTGAAGGGCGTGCCGCAGGCATAAACCTCACCATTAATAAGCCTTATGGCAGGCTTATCGTCATTGAGCATATAGCACCTGTCACCAAAATGCTTTAACCAGAGCTGGGTATGTGTTGATTTGCCAACACCGCTGTCTGCGGAAAAAGCATAGGCAAGGTCATCAACCACTATACAGGAGGAATGAAGAAGTATACCGTCAAATTTTATAAGCTCAGTATAAAAATCCGAACCCGTCAGCATATATTCCCAGTCGCCCTGCTGAAGCTCAGGATGCTCTGCCACAGCAGCTCTGACACGCTCATCTGTTACATTTATATTAATATCAACAGGCTGATTTTCATCCTGACACTTTGCAAGATAAGGTACTGCCTGTTTTTTTGTTCTGCCCTTGGGGTCAACAATATTTACTTTTAATCCTGCAATATCATAAATTGCCATATTTCCACCTCATATTTTACAGTCTTGCGACAATTTCATAGCCCACAGGCTCTGCCGATGATATTTCATTATCATAATCAAACAGGCACTTTACCGTTTCTATAAATGCAATAAAACCCATATTGCCGTCAGTACCGACAGGCAAAGCATAAAGAGTTTTGATTATCAGACAATCCTCCCGTTCGTCTTCAGTCTGACTGATTTCAACCGCAGACTCAAACACCTGCGACTGCCAAAGCCGAATACCCGTTAACCTTTCATATTCATCAATAATTACAGAAATATCATTCATACTATTTTCACCCGAAACAATGTAAACAAAACTATCAGTTAATGTAATTAACAATCTTTTTTATTAAGCTTATTAATGGTTATTATTTCATTAAAATCGACACCTCGGATTTGAAGAGGAACACCGACATTCATAAAATAAGCCCCTGATTTAACATAGCTTTTGTCACGTACTGTCAATGAATACAAACCGTCCTCATCAAGACCTGCAAAAACAAGATTCATTGTTTTCTTAAAAAACTTTGTTCCGTTTGCAGCAAGAAAAGCAATACTTTTTGTCTTATCATCATTAACATACTGATTCAGCAGCACCTCATCCTCCTCAATATTGAGCAGTCTGTAAAGGTCGCCGAACTGAACAATATCACGGATTGTTTTATAAAGAGCAATATTTCTTTTGCATATTTCCAGATCATGATCACTGTATTTTGCTAAATTGCCGCCAAGACTTAATGACCCCTGCATAGCAATATTAAATCTGAAATCAAGTGAGCAGGGCTTGTTATATCTGCTGACATCTGTTACCCAACAGCGCATTGCTTTAATCGGTCTTAAAAGAGAGTAGCCCTTTTGTATCGTCATTCTGTCAATAGCATCCGTATTATCACTGGTCCATACCATATCAAAATGAGTCATTGCACCAAGCTCTGCCCTGCCGCCGCCGGAAGCACAGGCTTCAATCTGCACATCCGGGTGCTTTGCTTTAAGCTTATCCGCAATGTCATAAACAGCTTTGGTATGCAGATATGAATACATTTTCGGGTCATCAAGATTTTCAGCACCAACCTCTGAAAAAGGTCTGTTCATATCCCATTTGATATATTTGATATTAAACTCGCAGAGCAAATCATCAATCATTTTAAATACATAATCCTGCACCTCAGGCATTGTCATATTCAGAACCAACTGATGACGCATTTCACTTGCCCGTCTTGTATCAAAATGATATGCCCATTCAGGGTGCTTTCTATATAAATCACTGTCAGGATTAACCATTTCAGGCTCAACCCACAAACCAAAATCCATACCAAGCTTATTCACGTTATCAATCAGCTCACCAAGACCGTTAGGGAATTTCTTCTTATTTACATACCAATCACCCAGACCTGCTCTGTCATTTTTACGCTGACCGAACCAGCCATCATCCATAACAAAAAGCTCAACCCCAAGTGCTGCTGCTATTTCGGCAAGTCGGGTCTGTCCGTCAACAGTAACATTAAAGCCTGTTGCCTCCCATGAATTATAAAGCACCGGCAGAGGCTCTTTATTGAACTGCTTTGGCAGAATGTTCTCCACTGCAAAACGGTTCATCTGACGGCTCATATCACCAAAGCCGTCGGTCAGACCGCAATACACGACAGGTGTTTCAAAGCTTTCCCCTGCTTTTATTGTATGTGAAAAGTCAAAATCATTCATACCCATATGAATACGGGTAATGCCGAACAAATCACGGCTTGCACTGACCTTGAAATTGCCTGAATATGCAAGTGATGCAAAGTAAACACTACCGCTTTTTTCATCAGCATTCTGTGATGCAATAAAATATGGCGAAGCAGTATGATTTGAGGCTCCCTTTCTGCTTTCCCACACAGCATAACCGCCTGTGAGCTCGGTTGTGCATTCGGTAAATTCTGCACCCCATGCACCATTTGTATTTCTGAAAACATAGGGTTTAACAGACGGAAGCGAGAATTCGGCACTGAACAGTCTTTCACAGCTTACATTTTCACTGCCCGTATTTTTAACTGTTACAAATCTTTTGATAATATCAAAATTGTCATAAATGCAGTAATTAAGGCACAGCTCAATCGGGTAATACTTGTCCTTAAATATTAATGTTAAATTATTTTCTGAATTTTTATATCCTGAAAATTCCAGATCAAGTTCACGGCAGCCGTCACCAAAATTCATTTTGACCGAACAGTCACGATACACTGTTGAGCCGAAAACAGTCAGCTCCTGCTTATACCAGTCAAGAAAGGAATGATTTGAGTTTTCATCACCTTTAATGACCATTTCGTAATCCTCACATCTGCACTTTTTGCCCCAGTGGATATGACGGTTATAACCACGCTCATCTATACCGAATACATAATGTGTATTTTTTGTTTCAAGAATAAATACATTATTTTTTAAGATATGAACAGCCATAAATATCTCCTATCAAATACAATGTAACAGTACTATTTTACAAGCTCAATACACTGCTTACCTGTAATAAACTCAGGTGTTATTTTTACAACTGCAAGAGCAGGAAAGCCCTTTTCAAGCTCTGCCGGAATACCTTCAAGATGATCGGGGCAGTATTTTTCGGAAAGAACTGTTGTTGCTTTCTTTATTTCATCTGTATCCAATACCATTTCAGCTCTGCCGAAACATACCACGGATTTATAATAAGTGGTGAATTTTTGCTGTACAACGTCATCCTGCTTAATTACACAAATTGACACTTTATGATTTCTTTCAATTGCATCCAGCTTATGTCCTGTTTTTGCACAGTGAAAAAATATATTCCCCTCATAATAAACATAATTCAGCGGAATGGTATATGGATAATCATCATCACCATGAACTGCAAGAACAGCCGTTTTTCCTGTTTCAAGAATTTCCCTACATTCATCATCGGAAAGCTGCTGCTTTTTTCTTCTTATTTCTCTGAACATTTTAAATACCCTTATCAACAATATTTTACCATTATCATTTTAAACAATAATTATTATAAAATCAAGCAAATAATATAT
>VSOH01000209.1 GCA_009774735.1 Clostridiales bacterium | reverse complement strand
TTCATAAGCCACAGAAGTAACGGTCAAAGGCTTGTTGAAGTTTCTTATTTTTCAGTCAGTGACTTAAGTGCCGTAAGTGACGAAGAAAGTGAGAGTGTCAAAACTTCCGTTCCTTTCGTCCCTTGCAACCCTGTCAGCGAAATCTGGGCGGATGAAAGAAAAATAGGATAAGTATATCCTAATCAAATTTTAAAAGCCAAATATCGGCACACAAGCAAAAATTTAAATGAATGGTGTATCGGTTTAGAGTGTTTATTGCCGGTTTCGCATTTGTATTACGCCAAGGCGAAAAACAAATGCAATCGGGAGACCCGAGCCCCCTTAAAAATTTGAAATATCATTATAAAATCAGAAAGGACAAAGGTGATAATATAAGCAAAAACAGAACAGAAATATTGACCTTCAGGGTAACTCCTGAAGAGAAAAAGTTGATTGAAACTAAGGCACTGTCATCATACAGACTCGTTAGTATGTACCTCCGTGACTGTGCTTTGGATAAAGAAATCGTTGTAATTGATGGTGTGAAAGATGTTGCAACCGAACTAAGACGCATCGGAAACAATCTCAATCAAATTACAAAAGCAGTCAACAGCGGAGTGTATGCCGTTGACTTAACTGAAACGAAAAAGGAGGTGCAGAAAGTTTGGCAATCGTTAAATTCGTTACCTCAGGCAGTCCGATGAATAATATCTTCCCGTATATTATGAAAGAAGAAAAGACCGAACAAAAATTAATCAGTGGTATAAACTGTATGCCCGAAACTGCAATGGAAGAATTTATCGCAGTAAAGAAACAATTCAGCAAAACAGACGGTCGACAATACTATCATGTGGTGCAATCTTTCAGTCCAGAGGATAACATTTCACCTGAAACTGCACACGAAATCGGATTGAAATTTGCTAAATACTTTGGCAACTATCAAATGGTAATTGCTACTCATACAGACAGAAACCACATTCACAACCATATTGTTTTCAACTCAGTTAACTTTGAAAACGGAAAGAAATTTCATCAGACGAGAGATGAAATGATACAGGCAAAACAATATTCCAACAAAATTTGTGAAGAGTATGGACTCTCTCTGACAGAGGCAAAAGCTACAAGATACAATATGCCGAAGTGGAAAAGAAAGCTCAAACGCAAGGTTGAATATGCTATGAAAAACAGCAGTAGCAAAGCGGAATTTATATTTATTCTTGAACAATTGGGCGTAACAGTCAACTGGCAGGACAACAGAAAGTATATAACTTTCACTACAGATGATAAGCACAAATGCAGGGATAACAAGCTATTTGATGAAAGATTTCTCAAAGAAAATCTCGAAATCTATTTTGAACTTGGCGGTTGCGACAGCATTATTTCAGAAGAGTATCAGGAATATGAAACACCTCAGACAGGAATTATCTCAGACGATTTATTCAATCTGATTGGCAATTTGCTTGATTTGGAAATGCAGAATAACTCAAAACGCAAGTGGATGCCGCATCACAGCAAGAAAGAAATTGAAAAACTCATCGCTCAGGGTCAGAAAATCACGAATGAAGATTATGACAATGAATACGATGAGTATCATGGTTTCGGAATGTCTATGTAAAGGAGTGAAGTAGAAAAATAGATAATGTGTTGTGGTTTTATGCCACAACAAAATTCAAAAAGGAATAGGCCAAGCATCTCTCAAAATATATTTTA
This sequence comes from Clostridiales bacterium, assembly GCA_009774735.1. GTDB lineage: Bacteria > Bacillota > Clostridia > Oscillospirales > Acutalibacteraceae > Eubacterium_R. The sequence goes on along the minus strand of VSOH01000209.1, from coordinate 1,502 downwards.
CCGAGGTGTTTGCAGATGAAAAAGAGCAGAATTCAAAACATCTGTATCCACCAGGTAAAAATATCTCAGGAAGAGCAAAACGAAATTTCAGAAAAACTGACCTATTACCACACAAAAGCAATGAAACAAAAGCTTGATGGTTTTAATTTATCGACTGAAGATAAATTAAAAATCTTATCTGATAAATGATAAAAAGGCAGTGGTGCACGAATTAAATTCTGCATCACTGCCTTAAATATTAATAAAAAATTTTTTAAAACAAATTATTTTCTGTTGTTATAATCCTCGTTGATACTGTCGCTCCAGTCGGCAGAGATTGGCTTGCAGGAACGTATGCAGCAAACTGTATCTGCAACGGTGTCATAAACAACGCTTGTGCCCTGACTGTCGGCGTGGTAGTTTACGGCTCTGTCCTCATTTATGCCGAAGTGTCTTGCAGTTTCAACGGCGTCAATATTCGCTCCGATAAAAAGAAATTCCCAACCGTAATTTTCTTTTTCATGTTCAATCATCGCTTTGACTCTGTCGCTTGTGTAGATGTGACTTGCATTTTCATAGCCGTCAGTCATAATCACAAACATTGTGTGCTCAGGCACATCCTCAGGTCGTGCATATTTGTGGATATTTCCGATGTGGTGAATCGCACCGCCGATTGCATCAATAAGTGCCGTACACCCGCGGACATAATAATCCTTGTCTGTCATAGGCTTGATATTTTCAAGCTCAACTCTGTCGTGAATAACCTCACTGTAATTATCAAAAAGAACTGTTGAAACATAGCACTTACCATTCTGTTTCTTCTGCTTTTCAATCAGTGAATTAAAGCCGCCGATTGTGTCACTTTCAAGTCCGCTCATTGAACCTGAACGGTCAAGAATAAATACCAATTCCGTAATGTTGTTGTTTGTCTTTTTCATTTAAAAAACCTCCGTAAAATGAATTTGTGTTTTGGTTTTTTCAACCTTACAAGCTCATTATACAGAGGTTTGTTCTTTATTTGGTCGCCTGCCGTGCGACTAATTTAATGACCCTAAAAGGCTTTGGTCAAAGGCGAAGAGAGCTTCGTTGATTTCAAAAATATTGTAATTATTCTGCTTTATGAAATATTCAACAATAATATCAAACTTATTGCTGTGGGAGAGGGCGAAGCCTGCTTTCATCAGCATTTCGTTCGTCTGATATAATGGTAATTCAAGCGCAATGCAAAAGGCAAGGACAGTCGATTTGCTCGGCTTATAATCCTTATTAGAGCGGATTTTTGAGAATAAACGTTTATCTATATTTGCCTTTTTATAGCAATCGCTGTCCTTCATTCCACGCTCGTCTATCAGCCTTAACAGCATTTCTGAAAAGCTTTCATCAATTGTTTTATCAATTACATTTTCAAGGCTGTCATCACTTTTGAAAAAATTTGTTATGGAATCGAAAGTATCTTCACTTTGCTCACATACAGGTTCAAGCACTGCACTTTCCTGCAAATCATCATCAGGCAAAAACCTTGT
>VSOH01000208.1 GCA_009774735.1 Clostridiales bacterium | reverse complement strand
GAATAATTGGTTGAATAAAAGCCGTTACAAGACGGCTTTTATTTTTATGTAATTTATTTGTAATTTTTTTAAATTTTATATTTATTTTATTAAATATATCTGCTATAATGTTATAAATATGACTAAATGAATACCGCAAGGGAGGGTGAATATGAAAAAGGTTAAAATTCTTTTACTGATGTTAGTAATATGCTTAACCTTTTCGGGCTGCAGCAGCTTTCGCATTTCAAGCATTGATGATTTGATTTCACCGGTTTCACCCAGTGGTGACAATGCAGGTATTCTTGCCGCTGTTAACGAATACTCAAAGGGCGGCTATTCAATAAAAATTCCTTCATCAGGTAAATATACTACGTCCTTTATTCTTCACGATTTAAATGGTGATGGCAATAATGAGGCTATTGCATTTTTTGAACAGAATGATAATCTTGGCAAGGTCGATATGGCTGTGCTGAGTAAGGCGGACAACTCATGGCGTGTCATTGATAATATTACAGGTGAGGGTGTCGATGTAAATTGTGTTGATTTCAGTGACCTGAATAACGACGGAACAGAAGAGATAATTGTTTGTTGGGGAATTATTTCAAAATCCACAACATCAAATCTTTGTGTTTATTCGACAGATGAAAGCTTAAAGCTTAATCTTGTGACGGATTCTATTACAGCAGGTGAGTTTATTTCTGTCGATATCAACAGCGACGGCTCAAATGAGCTTTTGGTTTTCAATTTCGGCAGTTATTCAGAATCACCTGAGGCGGAGCTTTATTCACTTTCATCGGGAGACAAAAGACTGATAGGTGAAACAAAGCTTGACAGCTCAATAATATCATTTTCAAAAATCACCTGCGGTAAGACTGATGAGGGAATGAGCGTCTTTGCCGATGCAATAAGAGCAAATGGTGCTTCAATGGTAACAGAGCTTTTGTGCTGGTCTGATTATTACGATTCAATTATTTCACCATTTTACAGCTATTCAACAGGCAGAACAACTGAAACCTCACGTGATAATCTGATAACAAGCCGTGATATCAATGGTGACGGTGAAATTGAAATACCTGTTGATAAATCTGTGTCGGGCTTGCCTGACGGAGTGACAGCACAGAGCTGGGTTGGTTATGAAAGTACGGTGCTTAAGCACAGAATTTATTCATATGCCGTGAAAAGCGACGGGTATCTTCTTGTACTTGATGATGAGATTTTTGCAAAGGCATATGTAAAATATGACAGCAGTAAAAGACAGCTTGATATAACTGACGGCAAGGATAAGGCTTTCAGTATTATTACGGTTATGAGAACGGAGTATAACAGTAATAATTTCAGTGATTATACCGAAATATGCAGTGATTCCGGTTTGGTATATCTTTGCAGTGTCAGCAATAATTCAAAAATTAATGTTACAGTTGATGATGTTAAAAATATATTCAGAGCTTATTGATTGGAGGAAGTGTTATGAAAAAAGTATTGGTAGCAGAGGATGAAGAATCCATCAGAGAGTTTATAGTCATTAACCTCACCCGCAGTGGTTATGAGGTTGAGCAGGCTGAAAACGGTGCCGTTGCCCTTGAAAAGTTTATGAGTGATGAGTCCGCTTATGATGTGGCTGTTCTTGATATTATGATGCCTGAGCTTGACGGTCTTACCGTTTGTAAGGAACTGAGAAAGCGTTCTTCGGATTTAGGTATCATTATGCTCAGTGCAAAGACACAGGAAATGGACAAGGTGACAGGTTTGCTTTTCGGTGCGGATGATTATGTTACCAAGCCGTTTTCTCCAAGTGAGCTTATGGCGAGGGTTGATGCAGTTTATCGTCGTGTTGAAATGACAAGAGGCTTCAGAAAAAATGATACCACAGGTGATGCAATAATTCTTGATGAATTTGAGCTTAATCTGCGTAACCGAACCTTGGCTAAAAACGGTGAGCTTATAGAGCTTACACAGGTTGAATTTCAGATTATTGAGCACTTCTTTAAAAATCCGAATGCTGCTCTTTCAAGAACAGAGATTCTTAAAACGGTATGGGGTGCAAACTATTTCGGTGATGAAAAAATCGTTGACGTTAATATCCGACGTCTTAGAATGAAAATTGAAACCAATCCCTCAAATCCGACAAGACTTGTTACAATATGGGGTCTTGGATATAAATGGATAACAGATAATCAGTAATTAAAAGGCAATTAATGTAATGACGAAACCGAGTATCAAAAAATTGCATATACATAAACCTGAGGGCATTACACTGAGATGGCTTATTAACATCATCGGTGTTATTGCTGTGTTTTTAATTATCGTTTTTATAATCTCTGTTTCTGCGTTAAAATCTCATTATTATGCAAATGTTGAGAGTATTTTAAGCTCAGGTGCATCTACAACAGCAGTGAGTTATTTTTCTAATAACCTTGAGGCAGGAAATTCGCTGGAGCAGTCGGCTGCCGAATTTATTGATAGCTATAGTTATAAGGATAAAACGACAACCTGGATTATTGACAGTGACGGAGAGGTGATTCTCTCATCAAGCGGCTTTGCCGTTGAAAAGCAGAATATGCCCGATTATTCCCAGGCATTGACGGACAAAAAAGATGTAGGCAAATTTGTAGGCAGGCTTGATACCGGTGAAAAGGTAATGGCAGTATGCCGAATTATAAAAAATCCACAGGGTGATATTGCTGGTGCGGTTCGTGTTATGGCATCGCTTAAACAGGTTGATGCCCAGATCTTTAATCTTATTTTTCTTATTCTGATTGGCTTGATAGTTGTTTTTGTAATCATCATTCTGTCAAATCTCTTCTTTATCCGTTCAATCATTATTCCTGTTAAAGAAATAAATGAAACGACTAAAAAAATTTCACAGGGTGATTATTCGGTACGAATTGAAAAGAAATATAATGATGAAATCGGTAATCTTTGCGACTCAATAAACTCAATGGCAGAGGAAATTTCAACCACGGATAAAATGAAAAATGATTTTATCTCTACAATTTCCCACGAGCTGAGAACACCGTTGACCTCAATTAAAGGCTGGGGCGAAACATTGACCTTTGGTATTGATGAGTCTGTTGATGAAATTACAAGAAAAGGTCTTGAGGTTATTGTTAAAGAGGCAGGCAGGCTTGAAGGTTTTGTTGAGGAACTGCTTGACTTTTCAAGACTGCAGAGCGGAAGAATGAATCTTAAGCTTGCAAAAACCGATATTTTTGCAGAGCTTGATGAAACTGTTTTCACATTCAGAGAACGTGCTATGCG
>VSOH01000207.1 GCA_009774735.1 Clostridiales bacterium | reverse complement strand
TCATCCGTATTCTCTTTTGTAGCTTTTATAATTTGTATTTTCATATATTTCTCAGTATTAAAATAAATTCAACAAAATTAATATAGTAAAATCAGCAGATTTTTTTCATCAGGCAAAGCTTTGGCGAAATTTTGTTGACGTGAGCATACATTAAATGTGACCGAGCAGAATTCCACCTATAATAAAGCATAATGAAAAAAGATGTGATTTTAATGAGCATCAAACCATGTATCACCGACAGAACCGTCTGCACGAAGCAGCACCTTCATTCTGCAGGCATTCTCCATTTCCTCGGTCACAATGGCAAGTGCCTTTTCCGCCTCAGTTTCAGGTGCTTCAACAATCAATTCATCGTGCACCTGAAGGATTAAATGTGCCACCATTCCCTCGTCCTTCAAACGCTTATCAACCTTAACCATTGCAATTTTGATAATATCTGCAGCCGTGCCCTGAATGGGCATATTGCGTGCAACACGTTCACCGAAGGCACGCATCATATGATTGGAAGAGGAAAGCTCAGGCAGATAGCGTTTTCTGTGAAAGAGAGTTTCACTGTAGCCCTTGTCCTTAGCGAGGTCAATCATATGCTTCATATAGGTATCAACACCGCTGTAGGTAGCAAGATAATTGTCAATATACTGCTTTGCCTCTTTATTGGTAACACCTATATCCTTGGCAAGTGAAAAAGCACCGATACCGTAAACAATACCGAAATTAACAGCCTTTGCCCTGCTTCGCATTTGCTTAGTAACCATTTCAATCGGCATATTAAACACCTGTGATGCAGTGATTGTGTGAATATCGTCACCATTATTGAAGGCATTAATCATAATTTCATCATTTGCAAGGTCGCTGAGTACTCTCAGCTCAATCTGACTGTAATCCACATCAATCAACTTTTTGCCCTTACCCGCAACAAAGAATTTTCTCATTTCTCTGCCAAGCTCGGTACGGATAGGAATATTCTGAAGATTCGGCTCAAGTGATGAAATTCTGCCAGTTCTTGTTTCTACCTGATTAAAACGGGTATGAATTCTGCCGTCCTCCTCAATAACCTTTAAAAGTCCGTCACAATAGGTAGATTTCAGCTTAGAGAGCGAACGGTATTCGAGTATCTGTGAAATTGCAGGGTGCATATCCACAAGACTTTCAAGCACATCGGCATTTGTGGAATAACCTGTTTTGGTTTTCTTTTTGCAGGGCAATCCCAAATCCTCAAACAAAGCAACACCCAGCTGCTTGGGGGAATTGATATTAAATTCACGCCCTACGCTCTCATAAATGGCTTTTGTAAGACTGTTAATCTTTTCACCAAGCATTTTGCCGAAGGCTTCAATACCTGCCCTGTCAACCTCAAAGCCTGCAAATTCCATTTTTGCAAGCACGGCGGAAAGCGGCAGCTCAATCTCGGTCAGAAGCTCCTTTTCACCTGCTTCATCAATCAGGCTGTTCATTTTTTCAAAGAGCGGTTTAACTGTTCCTGCAAGGGAAACCGTCATATCCTTTTCGCCGAGCGTATTTAAAAACTCAGGAATTTTAACACCGTATTCCATACAAAGGTGCTCTAAATCATAATTGCTGTCACCGGGTCTTAACAGATAAGCCGACAGCATCAAATCGCCCTTGACACCCTTAAGCTCAACACCATATTTACACGCAAGACGGTGCAGCTCCTTTGTGTTATAGCTGTATTTAGGCGTATTCTCATCCTCAAAGAAATTTCTTACAAAATAGGAATACTCCGGTGTTTCACTTGGCATAACAATGATTTCATCCTCAAAGGAAAAATACAAATCACTGATTGCACCGTCAATCATTACCGGGTAAAAATAGGCATCCTTGCCCCTTACTCTGTCAAGCAGATAATCAGCATCCACACAGGTTAAACGGCTGAGAACACGTTCCTCAGCCTGCTCCTCCTGAACATCAGGTGCAGCATTCGGGTCAAGATTAAATTTAGGTATAAGTGAAAACAGCTCAAGCCTGATAAAATGTGCAACTGCTTTCTGTTTATCCGCAGGCGTATCGGCATAGCCGTGAATATCGGTATCAACAGGAGCATCCGTGCAGATTGTGCCAAGCTTTAAGGACAAATATGCCTTATCCTTATCATTAGCAAGCTTTGTTCTGACACCTGCTTTTATATCAATTTCATCAAGATTTTCATATATATAATCAAGATTGTGAAAACGCTGAATTAAATCAAGAGCAGTTTTTGCACCTACACCGCCGACACCGGGAATATTGTCACTGCTGTCCCCCTGCAAAGCCTTAACCTGAATAAGCTCGGCAGGGGTAACACCATACTCCTCCATAATAGCTGCTTCGTCGTAAATATCTGTAACTGCCTGTCCCATTTTTGTACGTGCAAGAAGCACCTTGACACCGCCGTGAGCAAGCTGCAGTGAATCCCTGTCACCTGTGGCAATAAAGCATTCGTCACCATTTTTACGGCAAACCTCAGCTAAGGTACCGAGAATATCATCAGCCTCCCAGCCCTCTTTTTCAAGAGTTTTAATGCCAAGACTTTTAAGCAGCTCCTTTAACACAGGCATTTGTGCTCTCAGTTCATCAGGCATTCCGTGACGCCCTGCCTTATAAGCATCATACATATTATGCCTGAAGGTAGGTGCGTGCACATCAAATGCAACTGCCACGGCATCAGGATTACAAATATCCTTCAGCTTAAGCAGAATATTTAAAAAGCCATAAACAGCATTTGTATATTCACCGTTTTTTGTGGTAAGCAGCTTAATACCGTAAAAAGCACGATTAATAATACTATTACCGTCAAGAACTAATAATTTCATAAAATCACCTTTGTACTTACTCAAATGTATTGTACCACAATAAACAAAACTTTACAATAAAAAAGACTGCCCGCATTGATTAAAGTACAGGCAGTCTTTCATTTTATTTATCAGTAATTTGTTTTTTATCATTAATCCTTCTTGCAAGGTAAACAACAGGTGTATCAAGCAGACTTGTAACAATATAAATCACATAGCTTGACAGGAAAATTGAAAACATTGTCTTTGTATCATAAGTTCCCCAGAAAGCAAAAAGAGTAAACAGCAGCGTATTGAGAATCTGACTGATTAAGGTTGAGCCATTATTCCTCAGCCATAAAAATCTTCTCTTGTCACCAAATCTTTTTTCAGTAAATGCCCACCACTTATGATAAAGCCACACATCAAACAACTGACTTACTGCATATACCACAAGTGAAGCAATTATCATTCGCG
>VSOH01000206.1 GCA_009774735.1 Clostridiales bacterium | reverse complement strand
ATATTTTACCATATATATGACAAAAAGCCCAGCATAAGCCGGACCTTTTTCGACAGACTGAGGCGAGGAAATCCTCGCCTTTGTTTTTTCAATTCTTATTTTTTCAGAGCAATACCCTTTTCACCAAGCTTTGAAATAACTGACTCTGCTACATCCATTACCTCTTCCCTTGTAAGGGTTTTATCAGGATGCGCAAAGGTTATTCTTGTGGTGATTGATTTACCGCTTTCGTCACTGTAAATGTCTACAACATCAACAGCTTTAACAAGCGGACTGTTTTCTGCTTTGATTGCATCAATAATAGGTGCAAATTTGTCGCTGATGAAAGAAAGGTCAATCTCAATACCCGGATATTTTGACGGTTCTTCATAGCTGATGCTGTTGTTAATAAGCTTTGCAAATGCCTCAACATCAATTTCAGCAAAAACAATTGCAGCCTTTTTATCAATTTTCTTTGAAACAACCGGATGAACAATTCCGATTTTTCCAAGCTCTGAACCATTGCAAATAAGCTTGTTGAGATTGCGTGGGTGCTCATAGGAATGAACAGCATCTGCTTTTTCAAACTGCATTGCGCTGTGCTTAATATCATCAAAAACAACAGCAAGCATATCTCGAAGCTCAAAGTAAAGTGTTTCAACAGACTTTGTTTTGCTGAACAGAGTAACTGCCAACTTTTTACGCTCATTGCAAAGGTTATCTTCATTAACACCTTCAACAACTCTGCCGATTTCAAACACGCCGAAATCAGTATCAAAGCCTGTATTTGCCTTAACCTGACAAAGCTGTGTAGGAATGATTGATTTACGGATAGTTTCAATATTCGGATTTGTTGCATTAACAAGCTTAATGTTATCCTCAACCTCGATACCGAGAGCCTTATATTCATCATAATAAGCCCATACATAGGAATGAAGCTCGTGAAGAGAAAAACGCTTAACAAGGATGTCTTTAATTTTATCCTCATCAGTCTTTTCAACATCTGCTCTCACAGGATAAAGAGGAGCGTTTGCTGTGTGAATATCAAAGTTATCATAGCCATAAATACGTGTGATTTCCTCAATAATATCAGCTTTGATTGTAACATCCTTTGTTGCTCTCCAGCTTGGAACAACAACACTGAAATGTTCATCAGTCAATGAAATACTGAAACCGAGAGAATTAAGCGTACTTACTATTGTATCGTTATCAATATCAATACCGGTGTACTTATCAACAAAAGCCTTGTCAAAGTCAAGCTTAATCTCATCGTACTTGAACGCATATTCATCCGTAAGTGATGAAACAACCTGAACACCGCTGTCAACATCTGTCATCAGCTTAACAAAACGAGCAATTGCAGGAACTGTCATTTCAGGGTCAAGGCACTTTTCATAACGCATTGATGCATCTGTTCTGTGAGAAAGACGAACAGTTGACTTGCGGATTGAAACAGCATTAAAGGTTGCAGACTCAAGCGTAAGTGTTGTTGTATCCTCCACAATTTCACTGTCAAGACCGCCCATAATACCTGCAATTGCAACGGGCGTATTGTCATTGCAAATCATAAGTGTATCTTCATCAATATTTCTTTCAACTCCGTCAAGTGTCCGGAAAGTGAATGTTTCATCAAAACGCTTAATGCGGATTTTTTCGACCTTGCGTGAATCAAATGCATGCATCGGCTGACCCATTTCAAGCATTAAATAGTTTGTTAAATCTGCAAGGAAATTGATTGCTCTCATTCCGCAGTAGAACAGACGAATACGCATATTAACAGGTGAAACTGCTGTGCTGATGTTCTCAACCTGCAAACAGGAATATCTCTGACAAAGAGGGTCCTCAATCTTCATATCAACCTTTGGCAGATTGCTGTACTGTGACAAATCAACAGTATCGAGCGGCTTGAGCTCCCTGCCTGCAAGGGCAGCAAACTCACGTGCAATACCATAGTGACCCCAAAGATCAGGACGGTTTGTCAGTGACTTATTGTCAACCTCAAAGATAATATCATCAATCTGATATAAATCCTTAATATCAGTACCATTGGCAACATCCTCGGTAATATCCATAATGCCTGAATTATCATCGCTGATACCGATTTCCTTTTCACTGCAGCACATACCGTAAGAGGTATAGCCTGCAAGCGGACGCGGAGAAATTTCAAGCTCACCGAGCTTTGCGCCAACCTTGGCAAAAGCGGTTTTCATACCCACTCTGACATTCGGTGCACCGCACACAACATCTGTAAGCTCTGCGTCACCAGCATCAACCTTTAAAAGGTGAAGCTTTTTTGAATCAGGGTGATTTTCAACTGATTTAATCTCAGCAACAACAACACCTGACAAATCACTGCCCTTAAAGAATATCTCATTTTCCACCTCAGCAGTTGAAAGGGAGAAACGGTGAATCAAGTCAAGTTTGTCAAGACCTGTGAAATCCACGAAATCACCAATCCAGTTCATTGATAAAAACATAATTTTACTCTCCTTTCTTACTCATCGTCGGTAAACTGTGACAGACTCTTAAGACTGCCGCTGTTTAAATCACGAATATCTTTAATACCATATTTCATCATAACAAGTCTGGTCAAACCAAGACCAAAAGCAAAGCCTGTGTATTCATCAGGGTCAATGCCGCCAGCCTTAAGCACCTCAGGATGAATCATACCGCATGGGCAAAGCTCAAGCCAGCCGCTGTGCTTACAGCTCGGGCATCCCTCGCCGCCGCAGATAAGGCAGCTTATATCAAGCTCAAATCCGGGCTCTACGAATGGGAAAAAGCCGGGACGAAGACGCACCTTAATATCCTTCTGAAATACTTCTGAAAGCATTGTTTTCATAAAGTATATAAGGTTTGAAATTGAAATATTCTTGTCAACCATAACACCCTCCATCTGGAAGAAGGTGTTTTCGTGACAGGCATCTGTTGCCTCATTTCTGAAGCATCTGCCGGGGAAAATTGCCTTAATCGGCACACCGTCATTCACAAGTGCATCCTTATACTTTTTATAAATCGCATTTTGTGCAGCTGAGGTCTGGCTCTTTAAAAGCTGACCGTTTTCTAAATAATAGGTATCCTGCATATCTCTTGCAGGATGATGCTTTGGAATATTAAGTGACTCAAAGCACTCATAATCGGTTACAACCTCGCTGTAATCCTCAACAGTAAAGCCCATGGTTTTAAATATACGCTCAACCTCACGAGGTACTAATGTGATAGGATGATATGAGCCACTCTCAAGCTTTGCGGGCATTGACATATCAAACTC
>VSOH01000205.1 GCA_009774735.1 Clostridiales bacterium | reverse complement strand
GTATTTATTAACATCTTTTTCGTTTATTAAGAAATATATTTGTACATCTTTGTAATAATAACGTGTACAAATATCTATGACTATATTTTTAACAAAAGAATAAATATTATCATCATTACCAATAATACCAATAACATTATCTTCCTTGCATTTCATAAATATTGGTGCATTATCAATTTTTTTGTATTCATCATAAAGCTGCTCAGGTAGCAAAACAAGTTCATCAGTTGAGGCAAATCGTTCCTGCTTTTTGAATGATATTTTCTTTTCTGCATCTATTGAACCTTTGCCAATGTAGATTCTCAAAAAATCATCATCATCAAGCGTTTTATCAAAAATTTCTCCAGAAAAGTTTAATACACGCCTTGACATTTCATCAGTATCAATATAGATATCATTTAATTTTTGTAATTCTGCTTGTCTGTAAGCCTTTATTTGTTCTCTTTTTTTATTTATATATTCATTATATTTTACAACTCTGTTTTCCAAGTCTTTCTTATATTTTTTTCGTTCACTAACCATTGAAATAACAGATGTCACAATACCCATTCCCATTGAACATACACTAAAAATCAAGAACGAAGAATTTGAATTGTTACCCATAAATCCTCGAACAACAACGGTTAAAGCAATCATCCCAAGGGCAGGAAGTAATTGCATCAAAATATTCCCTTTAGGTTTATTTGCTTCATTTGGTGGGTCTAAAATTTGAATTGCTTCTGTATCGAGTTGTGTTTTTAATCTAGTATTTCTATTGAACTTTGGATAAGACGAACATATAGACTCTAAATCGCGATAGTTTAAGGCACTTACACTAGCACTTTTAGTTGTATATATCTTATTATCTTTATAATAAAAACTGAAATTTGCAATTGAAAAGAAATCACCATTCTTTATAATTTCTCCACTTTTAGCAATTCGTCCATTATGATATAATCCATAAGTTGTTGCTTTAATATTAGCAACTAATGTTCCATCAGGTTTATTTGAAAGCTCAATTAAATCATTTTTTACATATGCGCTTGTTAACACTATACTGCAATTGCTATGGTTTCCAATAGTAATATTGCTTGCAGTTGCAACATCAATTACTCTGCCATAATCCTTATCTTCATTATCAAAATCAAAAAGAAAATCAATTTGAAATACTTCACTATCCGAATTTTGATATTTTATTAAAAATGAATCTCCATGCCTAAGTTTTTTGGTAACTAGTTTTCGAACATCTCCAGCATCAATATAAAGATTATCTGAACATGCAATCTGCCATTCATTATTGGACTTTCTGAGTATGAGTTCAAAATCCTCAAAAAATTCATTTCTATAAAAACGGACATCGCAATCAATATCCATTCCAACTTTTATTACATCAGAATCAATCGGTAATTGTACCTCTTTATATAGTGCTTTGTTTGATATTTTCACAACATATCCGTATTGCATATTTTAATCCTCATTCTGTAAAATTTATTATTGTACCATTCATAATTCCAAACTTTGAAAGTTGTTTATTTCCCTTTAATAATGCTATTGGATTCTCAGACTTCAAATAGCAATTTTTAACATCTGTAACATCAATCCCTAAATCATATGCCGTGTTTAATGCAATAACCAATTCATTTGCTGATATTTCAAGTGGAACTTCGATATCAACCTCAAACGCCCTCTTTTCAATTTTAAAAATAATGATAGCTGTATTTTCCATTTTCCCACCTCATATTACCAAATATGATATTTTTTGAATATCTGGCTGTTTTGCTAAATCCAGTATTGTCATAGAATCAAAATTATCAAAATGACGAATATACTCGTTTACAATAAACATATGTTGATTATGTTCAGATAACAAAGCATTGACCTCATTTTCATTGAAATTATTACAGATAAAAAAGTATTTATCACTATCAGTACAACTAATATTCTTTAACAAGGTATTTGTTGCACAAATGGAATTATTTGTTTGTTCGACTATAATTATCACTTTATCAGCAATTGTTATTAATTCAGCCTTTTCTTTGTCAAATGTTGTATCAGTATCCACCACAATAACATCATATTTTTTTGTAGCTTTTGCAGCTTTAACCAACTCACAATATATAGAAAATTCTAACCCTATTGAAGCTAAAGCCATATTGAAAGGAGGAATATAGTCAAATCCTTCATTTCTCACAACATGATTAATTCTTCCAAATATATTTCCACCTGTGTTAGCAAATTCTATAATTGCACTATTAGGTATTGCTGCACTATTTGTCAAATAATGTTGAAATGAGTTAATCCGTTCAGCATTAATATAAAGAACTTTATTGAAAGTTTTTGCCATCGCTTCACTAATGCCTAACGCTATTGTACTTTTACCAACACCACCTGAGGCAGAATATACTAAAGCAACTACAGTTTCTTTTTCAGCATTTGTACCAGAATCAATATTGCTCTGTGCTACAACATGCTTATATATTTCTTTTGGACTTGAATACTTAAAGATTTTTTCAATTTCTAAATCCTCGGTTCCATTATCATCAACTGATTCAGTCAACACAAAAATCTTATTGATATTATGTCGTTTTAACTCTGAAGTATATAAATCTTCGCTCACTACTAATACAAATGCGTTTTGCTGCTGTGAAAAGTATTCATTAAAATAATTTTCATCAGTAATAATTTCTAAATTCAAATTTTCATTGAGTTCTTCTACAAACTTTAGTTCAAGAGATGCAATGAATTTTTCATCAGTATCTGCAAGTATAATTGCTTGTTTAGCCATTTTGCACCTCCTAAATCGTTATTGTAAAGTCATCATTTGCCAGTCTAACTCTATCACCATTTCTAATTAGTTCAGGTGACTGAGGTTGCAATCTTTTTGAATTCACATAAGTACCGTTCGCACTGCCTAAATCAATAATATAGTAGTTTCCACTTTGATATGCTACCTTACAATGAACTCTGCTGATAGCCTTATTAAATGTTATTAGTCCATCAACTTTATCTGCACTCTTACCAATAACAAATTCATTAGAATTGATATTAAAACTAACACTTGGTTGTGAAACACATGAAAAAACAAGAGTTTTTCTCACACTAGATTTAATCTCTTCTTTTTGTTGCTTACCATCCGAAATGACTACTTGTCTTACTCCAGCAACTTCACCACATAAACACGAGTATAATTGACTTAAGGTTAAAGCTCCATTTGAAAGATACCCTGTTATTCTTGACATTTTATCAGTTGCAAATGCAGGTACAGAACCGATAAATTTAATGATTTCTGCCTTTAATTCATTTTCTTGTAAAGCATTATCTTTATATGGATTATTAATAGG
>VSOH01000204.1 GCA_009774735.1 Clostridiales bacterium | reverse complement strand
CCTCCATTTTGAAGCACCTGAAGAATGCGGTCACAGAAACGAGCCTGAAAACAAGGTACGGGCAATCGAGATGATTGACGAACGTGTTTTACCTATTTTGTTCAAAGGTCTTGAAAAATTTGATGATTACAAAATTATGATTTTGCCGGACCACCCAACTCCTATTGTTACACGCACACACGCAAGTGACCCTGTTCCATATCTTATTTATCATAAAAATAATGAGATAAAAGGTGTCGGCACGATCAACGAGGAAACGGCTAAGGAAACAGGAAATTATATTGACCATGGTCCAAGCATAATGAAGCATTTCCTTGAGGACTGACAGGAGGATAAACAATGAAAATTAATTCAATCTGTGTACAGGGCGGCTATGAGCCTAAGAACGGCGAGCCAAGAGTAATACCGATTGTGCAGAGCACAACATATAAATATGACAGCAGTGAGGAAATGGGCGACCTTTTTGATTTAAAGAAAAGCGGTTATTTCTACTCACGTCTGCAAAATCCGACCTGTGATTATGCAGCACAGAAAATTGCAATGCTTGAGGGCGGTGTAGCAGGTATGCTTACATCCTCAGGTCAGGCAGCTAACTTTTACGCTGTATTCAATATTGCCGAGGCAGGCGACCACATTGTATCATCATCTGCAATTTACGGCGGAACCTTTAACCTGTTCAATGTAACGATGAGAAAGCTCGGTATTGACTTCACCTTCGTTTCACCACAGGCAACGGAAGAGGAAATCCAGGCAGCCTTCAAGCCGAACACCAAGGCTGTTTTCGGCGAAACAATATCAAACCCAAGCCTTGATATACTTGACATTTCAAAATTTGCAAAGGTTGCTCACGCAAACGGTGTTCCGCTTATTATTGACAACACCTTTGCTACACCAATCAACTGCCGTCCGTTTGAGTTCGGCTGCGATATTGTTACACACTCCACAACTAAATATATGGAGGGTCATGCATCAACAATCGGCGGTGCAATCGTTGACAGCGGTAATTTTGACTGGACACAGAACGATAAATTCAAAGGCTTGACCACACCCGACGAAAGCTACCACGGTATCACCTACACCGAAACCTTCGGCAAGGGTGCATATATCACCAAAGCAACTGTTCAGCTTATGCGTGATTTAGGTTCAATCCCTGCACCGCAGAATGCTTTTCTGCTTAATGTTGGACTTGAAACACTGCACCTGAGAGTTGAAAGACACTGCGAAAACGCAAAAAAGGTTGCAGAGTATCTTAAAAACAATGACAAAATCAATTGGGTAAAATGTGCAATGCTTGAGGACGACTCACAGTATGAGCTTGCTCAGAAATATATGCCAAAGGGCACCTGCGGTGTTGTATCCTTCGGTATCAAGGGCGGACGTGAAGCCGCAACAGTGTTTATGGATTCATTAAAACTTGCAGCTATTGTTACACACGTTGCAGATGCACGCACCTGCTGTCTGCACCCTGCATCAACAACACATCGCCAGCTTACTGACGAACAGCTTGAGGAATGCGGCGTAAGTCCTGACCTCATTCGCTTCAGTGTTGGTATTGAGGATGCTGACGATATTATTTCTGACATTCAGCAGGCGCTTGATAAAATATGAGTGAAACACATCATCATAAGCACACACACAGCCATAAACACACCAAGGATGTAACCAACCGACTTGCGAAGGCAATCGGTCACCTGCAGAAGGTTAAGCAAATGGTTGAGGACGGCGAGGATTGCAGTGACGTATTGGTTCAGCTTGCAGCCGTAAAATCAGCCCTTAACAACACAGGAAAGGTTATACTTAAGGATCATCTTGACCACTGTATTGTTCACGCAGTTGAAGAGGGCAACACCGAAATGCTGGATGAGCTGAACAACGCAATTGATAAATTTATTAAATAAATAAAAGCGAGCAGTAAACATACTGTTCGCTTTTATTTTTGAGAGCATTACATTAATGATGCAACCGTATCAACAAAGCCTACAACCTTATCTGCTGTTTTTTTCATTGTTTTTTTAGCTGACATATGGTCAGTTTTTGAAGCACCTATAATTGCCGCTGCTGAACATACGGCAAGTGTTGCACCTATTGCTCTCATTGTGTTTGCTGTCTTTTTTTTCATAACAAATTCTCCTCCCTTTGCACATTAAGTGCAATAATATTGTCTGCATTTTAAACCGGGATAATATAAAGAAAATCTGTTATTATAAAATAATATTACCAAAAAATTATTTGCAGAATTTATGGTCGCCAATAACCTTAACAACAGGTCTTGAATGCATAAAGGCATCATTTGTCTTTTTGGCATTGAAATAATAAATCGCACCGCCTGATGGATCCCATCCGTTAATTGCATCAATGGCTGCACGCTTTGCAGAATCAGCTACTTCCGCATACCAGTTGGAATCGTTAACGCAGGAAAAAGCACCCTTCTGGTAAATAACACCGCTTAAAGAATCAGGGAAGCTTGGATGCTTTACTCTGTTCAGGATTACTGCACCTACGGCAACCTGTCCCTCATAGGACTCTCCTCGTGCCTCTGCACTGATTACCTTTGCAAGAAGCTGAACATCTGAGCTTGAATAGCTTGTGTTGTTTCCCGAGCTGCTGCCGCCCAGTCCCAAATAAAGCAGCGTCTGTGAACCGCATATTCCGTCTGCCGTTATTCCGCAGTTACGCTGAAATGAAGTTACGGCCTTCTTTGTTTCTGTTCCGTAAATTCCGTCAATAGAGCCTTTATAATAGCCGAGCGAGTTCAGCTTTCGCTGAATTGATTTAACCTCTTCACCGCTTGAACCAAGCTTTGACAGGGTGTAGCTGCTTTCCTGCCTGTCATTATAAACCTTATAGCCTATACCGAATACTGTGCCTGCTGCAAGAATAATTGCCAGTGCTGTCAGAACTGCAGTAAAATTTTTAAAAGCCTTAAAAACTGTCATATCTTTCCACCTCAAAAAATTAAATTCATTAAAAATGAAAGAGCGAAGCCTGCTCCCGTGAATAGCACAGAGCCAACGGCAATCCTTAAAATTTTCTTTTTCGGAACTTTGATTTTAGGGGGTTTCTGCGTTATTGTTGCCAGCGCCTCTGCCTCCTTCTGAAGCTTTTTTCTGTCTGCCGTTTTATATTCGGGCTTAACAAAAAAAATGATTTTTTCAAAGTATGGATTCTCCGTATTAGTCACTTCCAATATCTGCTTATTGACACCCTTAATCATTTTTGATTTCCTTTCAAATTTTTATACAATTAGTGTAGGAAAAAGTGTCTGAAAATATACCTAAAATTATTTGTCGCTTTTTGTGAATTTTTTCAAAAAATAATTCTTGACATAATTTTTAATAACCAAAAGTATACAATTCGTGATTTAAAAC
>VSOH01000203.1 GCA_009774735.1 Clostridiales bacterium | reverse complement strand
GTTAAGAAGTGTGATGATACACACAAGATGGCAGAAGCAAACAAAGCATTTGCCCATTTCAGATATTAATCCGTTTGAAATTCTTAGGAGGATATTATGCCAAGAAAAGTATCTCTTGAAATGACAAGAAATATTGGTATTATGGCGCATATCGATGCCGGTAAAACAACAACTACTGAGCGTATCCTTTATTATACAGGTAAAACGCATAAGATTGGTGAAACCCACGATGGTGCAGCTACTATGGACTGGATGGAGCAAGAGCAGGAAAGAGGTATTACAATTACTTCTGCTGCCACAACATGCTTCTGGAAGGATCATAGAATTAATATCATTGATACACCGGGACACGTTGACTTTACTGTAGAAGTTCAGCGTTCTCTTCGTGTACTTGACGGCTCTGTAACTGTTCTTTGTGCAAAGGGCGGTGTTGAGCCACAGTCTGAAACCGTATGGCGTCAGGCTGATGATTATAAAGTACCCAGAATGATTTATGTTAATAAGATGGACATTATGGGTGCAGACTTTTACAATGTTCTTAACATGGTAAAAGAAAGATTTAAATGTAATGCAGTTCCGATTCAGCTTCCTATCGGTGCAGAAGATACCTTCAAGGGTATTGTAGACCTTATTAATATGGATGCTGAAATCTATTATGATGATTTAGGAAATGATGTTCGTCATGAGCCTATTCCTGAGGATATGATGGAGCTTGCAAATAAATACCATGAGGAGCTTATCGAAGCTGTTGCAGAACAGGATGAAAGCCTTATGGAAAAATATTTTGAGGGTGAAGAGCTTACTATTGATGAGATTAAAAAGACCATCAGAAAAGCTACTTGTGACGGTAATATGGTTCCGATTACCTGCGGAACATCTTACAGAAACAAGGGTGTTCAGCCTCTCCTTGATGCTATTGTTGATTATATGCCTGCTCCAACGGATGTAGAATCAATCAAGGGTATTAATCCTGATACAGATGAAGAAGAATCTCGTCATTCATCTGATGAAGAGCCGTTCTCAGCTCTTGCATTCAAGATTGCAACAGACCCGTTTGTTGGTAAAATCTGCTTCTTCCGTGTATATTCGGGAACACTTAATGCCGGCACTCAGGTTTATAACTCTGTTAAGGGTCACAGAGAAAGAATGGGTCGTATTCTTCAGATGCACTCAAACCACAGAGAGGATATTGACTGCGTATACGCAGGCGATATTGCTGCTGCTGTTGGTTTAAAGAATACAACAACCGGTGATACTCTTTGTGATGAAGATCATCCGGTAATTCTTGAATCAATGAACTTCCCAGAGCCTGTTATCCGTGTTGCTATTGAGCCTAAAACAAAGGCAGGTCAGGAAAAGATGGGTATTGCTCTTGCAAAGCTTGCAGAAGAAGACCCGACTTTCAAGGCTTATACAGATGAAGAAACAGGTCAGACAATTATTGCCGGTATGGGTGAGCTTCATCTTGAAATTATCGTAGACCGTTTGCTTCGTGAATTCAAGGTTGAAGCAAATGTTGGTGCTCCTCAGGTAGCATATAAAGAAACAATTCAGCAGGAATCAATGTCTGATACTAAGTTTAAGCGTCAGTCAGGTGGTTCCGGTCAGTACGGTCATGTTAAGATTCGTATGTCGCCAAACCTTGATGAAAATGGTGTTGGTAAGGGCTATGAATTTGTTAATTCAATCGTCGGCGGTGCTATTCCTAAGGAATATATCCCTGCTGTTGATGCAGGTATTCAGGGCGCTATGAAGAGCGGTGTACTTGCCGGATATCAGATGGTTGATATCAAGGTTGAGCTTTATGATGGATCATATCATGAGGTTGACTCCTCTGAAATGGCATTCAAGATTGCCGGCTCTATGGCATTCAAGGATGCTGCCAAGAAAGCAAATCCTGCAATTCTTGAGCCTATGATGAAGGTAACAGTTATTGTTCCTGAGGATTATATGGGCGATGTTATCGGCGATCTTAACTCCCGCCGTGGCCAGATTCAGGGTATGGAAGACAGAACAGGTGCTAAGCAGATTAACTCCCGTGTTCCGCTTTCAGAAATGTTTGGTTATGTAAATGACCTTCGTTCAAAAACACAGGGTCGTGGTCAGTACACCATGGAACCGGATGGATATGAGCAGGTTCCGAAGTCGATTTCAGAGGGTATTATCTCTGAAAGAGCTAAAAAAGACTAATTGTCTATAAAATTATTAAAAACACTTGATATTTTGTGTTTGCTTTGATAAAATATCATTAACAATTTTTACGATTGTAAATTTTAAGGAGGAAATTCCAAATGGCTAAAGAAAAATTTAACCGTACCAAACCACATGTAAATATTGGTACAATCGGTCACGTTGACCACGGTAAGACAACTCTTACAGCAGCTATCACAAAATACCTTGCTAACAAGGGTTATGCAAAGTTTGAAGATTATGCTGATATCGATAAGGCTCCTGAAGAGAGAGAGCGTGGTATCACAATCAACACAGCACACGTTGAGTATGAAACAGATACTCGTCACTATGCACACGTTGACTGCCCAGGACATGCTGACTATATCAAAAACATGATTACTGGTGCTGCTCAGATGGATGGTGCTATCCTTGTTATCGCTTCAACTGATGGCCCTATGGCTCAGACAAAAGAGCACCTTCTTCTTGCTCGTCAGGTTGGCGTACCTTACATCGTTGTATTTATGAATAAGGTAGACCAGGTAGACGACGAAGAGCTCCTTGAACTCGTTGAAATGGAAATCCGTGAAACTCTTGATGAGTATGAATTCCCGGGCGATGATACTCCTATCATCAAGGGTTCAGCTCTTAAGGCTCTTGAAGCTCCATCAAATGATGATCCTGCTTGTGCTTGCATTCAGGAACTCATGGATGCTGTTGACAGCTATATCCCAACTCCGGATCGTAAGGCAGACCTTCCTTTCCTTATGCCTGTAGAAGATGTATTCACAATCACCGGCCGTGGTACAGTTGCTACCGGTCGTGTAGAGCGTGGTCAGCTTAACATGGGTGAAGAAATTGAAATCGTTGGTCTTAAGGACGAAATCGATAAGACTGTTTGCACAGGTATCGAAATGTTCCGTAAGCTTCTTGATTATGCTGAGGCCGGAGATAACATCGGTTGTCTTCTTCGTGGTGTTCAGAGATCTGATATTGAGCGTGGCCAGGTTCTTGCTAAGCCGGGTTCAATTAACCCACACACAAAGTTCTCAGGTCAGGTTTATGTATTAAGCAAGGATGAAGGCGGTCGTCATACTCCTTTCTTCAATAACTACAGACCTCAGTTCTATTTCAGAACAACTGACGTAACAGGTGTTATCACTCTCCGGGGGGGATTTAAACCGCAGCCCCCCAATAAGTGGT
>VSOH01000202.1 GCA_009774735.1 Clostridiales bacterium | reverse complement strand
GTTATGCAATGCCTGCGATGTGCGTATTCAGCAAGCATTTTTTCCAATTCGGCAACAGGCTTGCCAAGAATAAATGCTCCTTCATTTATAACAGCCTGAACGGCAGAGTCAATCTGAGGCTTGAGTGCCAGATATTGTGCTTTTAAATCTCTGAACTGCATACTATTTCCTCCAATCCGTTTTTATCTATTCGATAACTGCGTCCGCAGGAACATTGGAGGCTTTCACCGAGCGTTTTGCCGCATTCGCATACCCAGCCTGATATCCTTGCGGGAACACCTAACATCAGTGCGTGATTCGGAACATCTGATGTAATTAATGCACCGGCACCGACCAAAGCCCATTTGCCGATTGTATTGCCGCATACGATAGTGGCATTGGCTCCGATAGTTGCGCCCGTTCTGACAAGTGTGTGCTTGTAGTTTGCGGTGCCTTTCGGGTATTTTGCTCTTGGGGTAAGATCATTTGTGAAAACGCAGGATGGACCTAAGAAAACATCATCCTCAAGCTCAACGCCTTCATATACGGAAACATTGTTCTGAATTTTAACACCGTTTCCGATTTTTACACGATTTGATATATTTACATTTTGTCCCAGAATACAGCTTTTTCCAATCACTGAGCCGCTCTGGATGTGGCAGAAATGCCATATCTTAGTACCTTTTCCTATAGAAACATTGTCATCTATGAAGCTGCTGCCGTGAATATAATAGTCCTTATCCATATATTCCTCCATACAAAACATAATCAATCAGCGGTGTATGCTCTATAGCTGATTTGACAAACTTTCACAATCGTCAAATCTTCCTTTAAAATCAAGGGCAGAGCATTTTGTCAGAGGGAGTTTAACAGGACATCCTTCTTTGGCTGATTTGTATATGGCAAGAACCAGCTCCAATGCTCTTTTTCCGTCTTCACCCGATACATAGGGTGTTCTGCCTGTTTGTATAGCGTCAATCATATCGGCATACAGCGGGGTGTGACCATAACCGTAGACATTGGGCACATCTTCGCTGTATTCGGATTTTACGCAATCGGGATTATCAAGATTATCTGCAAAGCTCCATTCTTCAATAGTATTGACAGACTTACCACCCGCCTTAACAGTTGCATTTTCTCCGAAAATATAAAGCGTTTCCTCAAGATTTTTAGGGAATACGTTTGCGGTTCCTTGTATAACACCATAGGAGCCGTTGCTGAATTTAATCAGTGCAGAGCCAAAATCCTCTGCTTCAATATACGGATGCTGCAATCTGTCGGTGTATGCAAATACTTCGTCTATATCATTGCCCATCATCCAGCGCAGTAAATCAATGTTATGAATACATTGGTTCATTATGACTCCGCCGTCCTGCTCCCATGTTCCTCTCCATGATGCCGCAGAGTAATAAGCCTGATTACGATTCCAAAGGATATTTGCAGAGCCGTGCAGAAGCTTACCGAATCTTCCGCTTTCAACTGCATTACGGATATATTGAATGGATTTATTGAACCTGTTTTGGTGATTAACACAAAGCAATACATTCTTTTCCTTTGCCAGTTCAATAAGCTTGTCTGCATCTTCTATTGACAGAGCAATGGGCTTTTCTATTATTACATTGCAGCCATGGTTAATGCAGTAGGCGGCAACAGAAAAGTGCGTTCCGCTTTCCGTTGCAATGGCAACAAGAGCAGGACGCTCTTTTTCAATCAGCTCTTTATAATCGGTATATTTTATGACACTGTCCGGAAGATTGCAGGTTTGTGCTACAAGATTCATTCTGTCAGGTACAATATCACAGATTGCAACAATTTCAACGGAGTTGTTTTTAGCTGCTTCTATATGGTTGGGCGAAATTCTGCCGCAGCCTATCAATGCGTATTTCATTTGCTGTTTTCTCCAAGCGTATATTGTTCTGTTTTATAATGCGTCTTATTATATTATCTTTTTATTTAATTGTCAATAATGTTGACGTGTTAAATAATATGGGCTTGTCGAATGCTTTGCGAGCAGACAGACATCTCATCAGAAGCAGCAAAAATTATTATCGTTTTGGGTTTTGCCATCATAGCCTTTACCGAACAATGCGTCGTTAATTGCTATATTTGTTGCAATCCACGTTGTTCTTTCTTCAAGTGTCTGACCGCCGTGACCTTTTCTTATTCCTCCATGGTCATTTTCAAGGACGATTAGCCACTCTTCATTAAGCTTAGCCTCGCGTTTTTTTATTTCCTGTATAATCTGATATGTAAAATTATCGCAGGTTAGTGAAGCATTTGCGTATTCTGCACATTTGGGTGAAAATTCAAACATATGCCCCATAGAATCGATTGAGTCATAAAGTCCGCAGACAATGTCATCACCCTGATTGATACGGTGAAGCACATAATCTCTTGCCGCACTGTCAAACGGTGCGGATATTGATGGGACAGCAGGTGCAAGGAAATTTGAAAATTCCTGTGATATTTTTGATGTCCTGGGGATTTTTGCATTCTTTTTTCTGTCCGTATCACAGAAATTCATTTTTATTTCAGGCTTTTTCATAACCTGTCTGACCTCGGGTGAATAGTTAACATCAAACAGCGGATTCCAGGTGAAATTAAGCGAAGAAGAAAGCCCCTTTTTTGCATATTCAAGCATAAAGGTTTCATACTGCATATTTTTTGTGTCATTATTATTTTTTATACCGTTTTTATCACCCCAGACACCTGTGAACTGTGCGGTCCATCCTGCAGAGGTGGAGGTTGTCTGCTGTGTGGGCGTGTTTGCTTCTCCGCCGCAGTATGCAAGGTAAAGACCTCCGCTTTTGCTGACTTCCTTTATGCCGCTGAACTGTGTACTGCAGCAGGGAAGGGAAGAATCAAACTCGTTCCTTCTTGTAAGCAGTGCTGCCGTCATATCTGCACGCATGCCGTCATAGCCGAGAAATAAAACCTTTCTTATTTTATTACCATTTGAAACAGCCTTTCCATTCTTGATTTCACATTCATCCATAAAGCTATGGATATGATGATATATCTGATAAATCGGAATCGATTGCTCAAAGCTGTTGCTCCATATATCATTTTTCAAAACGGTGTCAAGATAGCTTTCTGTATTGTCAACACGCTTTAAAAATCTTTTAACTAACCGAGGTATGGTTTTACCGCTTGATAAAAACATTTTGATTTTATTGTTCATAAGAATGTCTCCTGAATAAATTTCTGTTTCTTATTTATGTGTATTTAAGCAGATTTCTATTTATCATTCATTAAAAGATATTCTTTTGTTACTTTGTTTGAGGCACTTAAGCCTTTAAGGATAAAACCATGGTCACCGTGAATTTCTACAAGCTGAACTGCCCCAGATTGTGCAGACAGTACAAAAAGACCCTAGTTGATGTAGAAAATAAAATTGTTAAGCAACAAAC
>VSOH01000201.1 GCA_009774735.1 Clostridiales bacterium | reverse complement strand
AACTATGAGTAGTATTATCATTCCCATTATTATTGGCGTTGTTTGCGCCGTTATTTTTGGCATAATCGGTTTTGTTCTCGGCGGCGAATACCGCAGAAAAACAAGTGAAAAGGAAATTGGCTCTGCTACACAGGAGGCAACAAAAATAATTAATAATGCTTTGTCTGAGGCTGAGTCCACCAAAAAGGCAAGACTTGTTGAGGCAAAGGATGAAATTCATAAGCTTCGTTCAGAGGCTGATAAGGATATACGCGAAAGAAGAGGCGAGGTTCAGAAACAGGAAGCCCGCTTAAATCAGCGTGAGGAATACCTTGACAAGCGTGCTGATTCGCTGGAAAGAAAAACAGAAGCGTTAAGCGAAAAGCAAAAGCAGCTTGATGAAAAACTACTTGAAATTGACGGCATTAAGAAAAGCCAGTTTGATATGCTTGAGCGTATCTCAGGGCTGACTCAGGAGGAGGCAAAGAAGTATTTACTTGCTACCCTTGAAGAACAGCTTGATACTGAAAAAAGCAAGCGCATTATGGAATATGAGCAAATGGTTAAGGATCAGAGCGAGGTTCTGGCCCGTGAAATCATCGGCACTGCAATCCAGCGCTGTGCAGCAGACCACACTGCTGAAACCACTGTTTCAGTCGTAGCTCTGCCTAATGACGAAATGAAGGGCAGAATTATCGGCAGAGAGGGCAGAAATATCCGCTCTATTGAAACAATTACAGGTGTTGAATTAATCATTGACGATACACCTGAAGCTATTACAATCAGCTCATTCGACCCTGTAAGACGTGAGATTGCAAGACTCACTGTTGAAAGACTTATACAGGACGGACGTATTCACCCGACCAAGATTGAGGAATGCTTTGAAAAGAGCACAAGAGAGGTTAATGCAGTCATTAAGCAGGAGGGCGAAAAGGCAGTACTTTCAGCCAACTGCGGTCAGATTCATCCTGAGCTTGTTAAGCTTATCGGTAAATTAAAATACCGCACCTCTTATGGTCAGAGTGTACTTAAGCACAGCCTTGAGGTATCATATATCGCAGGACTTATGGCTGCTGAAATCGGCGCTGATGAAAGGCTTGCAAGAAGAGCAGGTCTTCTTCACGATATCGGTAAGGCACTTGACCACGAGATGGAGGGCTCACATATCGCTCTCGGTGTTGAGTTTGCAAGAAAGTATAAGGAAAACGAAAATGTTGTCCATGCTATTGCAGCTCACCATGGTGAAATCGAATGCAAAACCGTTGTTGCCTGTCTTGTTCAGGCCGCTGACGCTGTTTCCGCTTCAAGACCCGGAGCAAGACGTGAAAATATTGAAAATTATATTAAGCGTCTGCAGCAGCTTGAGGAAATATCAACAAGCTTTGAAGGTGTTGAAAGAGCATACGCAATTCAGGCAGGACGTGAGGTCAGAGTTATGGTTAAGCCTAATGTTATTGACGATTCAAGAATGCCGTATGTTGCACATATGATTGCTAAAAAAATTGAAAGCGAAATGGAATACCCGGGACAGATTAAGGTTAACATTATCCGTGAATCAAGAGCAAGCGACATCGCAAAATAAACAAAAAAGCCGACAAAAGTCGGCTTTTTTTAACAGCTTTTATTATTTAGTGAGGTTAAAATTTTACTACATTTTTTTACAAAAATTTTTATGTTTACCAAATATAATTAAATATATTAATATTATATATATTATTGACATAAAAACGCTATATTGGTATAATAATGTCGTATAATTATAACTTCAGCGGAGGGAATTATGGACGAGAATAAAGAAATTGAAATTGATTTTAAAAAAATATTTGAAATGATAAAGCAAAAGCTTGTATATATCATTCTGATAACAGTTATCGGAGCTATTGTTTCAGGCTGTGTTACAAACTTTTTTATCACCCCCCAGTACACCGCCAGTGTAAAGCTCTATACGTGGAGCAACAGTGAGCATATCCTCTCTACCCCCGGCAACAATATAACGACAAATGAAATTGAAGCATCTCAGATGCTTATTAATTCATACCTTGTTACCATTCAGAGTGACACCTTTCTTGAAAAGGTCGCTGATCAGGTGAGCGGAAATGTATCTGTTAATCAAATAAAGAAAATGCTTAGCTGTTCGGCTATTGATGAAACCAATATTTTCAGAGTTTCCATAACAAGCGCCGATCCTAAGCAGGCAGAGGAAATTGCAAATATCATTGCCGATGTATGTCCTGATGAGCTTGTAAGAATATTAAAAGTTGGCGGTGTTGAAATTGTTGACTATGCTAAAGAACCGACAAAGCCTTCATCTCCAAACACAAAGAAAAACATTTTAATCGGTGCTGCCGCAGGCTTTATTCTCAGCTTTGCATTCTTCTTCCTCAAAGATTTGTTTGACACCAGCATTAACGATGAAGATGATTTGAAGAGAGAATTTGATATTCCGATTATCGGTACAATACCAAAGCTTCTTCCTGTTACCGAAAAGAGCAGAACCAATGCTGAATCGGACTTTTTAATACCGCCTCAGCCTTCGGTTATTGACCACACTATCACAGAAAAGGAGGAAAACTAAAATGGCAGATTTCAAAAAAAGAGGCAAAAAACGCAATGCCAAAGCAGGCTTTTCTAAAGATGATCAAAAGAAAATGCTTTGTGCAGATTCCCCCTTTATTGTTAAAGAGGCATACAATGCAATCAGAACAAACCTTTTGTTTTCACAGCAGGGGGAGAAATGCCCCATATTCGTTATAACAAGCCCTACCGCTAATAACGGTAAATCAATCAACGCAATCAATATGGCGATATCCTTAGCTCAGATGGGCAAAAGAACACTCCTTATTGATGCTGATATGAGAAATCCAACAATTCACCGTATGTTTTCAATTCCTGTTAAAAACGGATTGTCTGAAATTCTGGCAGGACTGACTGACAATATAACAGTATCCAAAACAGATGTGGAAAATCTTTCGGTTCTCACAACAGGTAAAATTCCGCCAAACCCTACAGAGCTTCTTTCCTCATCAAGAATGGATAAGCTCTTGGACTTCGTCAAAGCACACTATGACTGCGTATTCATTGACACGCCACCTGTAAATCTGGTTACAGATTCAACATCATTTTCTTCCAAGGCTACAGGATATATTCTGGTTATCAAATCCGTGACAACTGATATTCAGGAGGTTAAGGTTACTGTCAGCACATTACAGCATATTAATGCAAACATTGTCGGATTTGTCCTTAATGATGTCAACGCAAAAAACAAGCGTTATTCACTATATTACAAAAAAGGATACCGTTCAAAATACGGTTATTACAATTACAACTATTCTTATAACTACAAATAACAGGTGAGATTAATGAGCAGAAGAAGCCGAATCCAGTATGCCTTGGAATTCGCCAGCGGACTTGCTGCACTACTATTTGCA
>VSOH01000200.1 GCA_009774735.1 Clostridiales bacterium | reverse complement strand
AATTGGATGAAAGCAATTTTAATCAGTAAATCACAATACAAAAAGCTGAAAAATTTAAAAATAAATGCATCTGATAAATTTGGATTGATTAATACTTTAGTGTTCAGACTGCTTGTGTTTGTTGATTTGCTGGGTACAGATGTATATGACCGAGGGGAAATAGTATATAATATTGAAATAACTATTGAAGAATTATATAATTATTGTCTTGAATACAACAATATACTTGAAAACTGTTAAAGCACGGCTCATAATAACGTCGCCATCCAAAGTTAAACAAATAAAAAAGGACCTGGTAAAACCAAGTCCTTTTGATTTGCTGTTAAGCTGAACTTATTTAAGCTCAATCTTAGCGCCAGCCTCTTCAAGCTTAGCCTTGAGAGCCTCAGCGTCTGCTGTTGGCATAGCCTCTTTGATAGTTGAAGGAGCACCGTCAACAATCTCCTTAGCCTCTTTAAGGCCAAGACCTGTTGCCTCACGAACTGCCTTGATAACCTGAATCTTGTTGCCGCCTACTTCTGCAAGTACTACGTCAAACTCAGTCTTCTCGTCAGCAGCTGCTGCACCGCCGTCTGCGGGTGCTGCTACTGCTACTGCTGCTGCAGCGCTTACGCCGAACTCTTCTTCTACTGCTGATACGAGCTCTGAAAGCTCAAGAACTGTGAGAACCTTAAGCTCTTCAACAATTGCCATAACTTTTTCTGATGCCATTTTATTTTCCTCCGATAAAATTTTTATTTTTTAAAGTAAAATTTGAATTTAATTATTCTGCTGTTTCTTCAGCAGGTGCTTCCTCTGCAGGAGCCTCCTCAACCGGAGCAGCTTCCTCTGCAGCCGGTGCGCAAGCCTCAACGCCGCCCTTATCAACGATAGCCTGAACTCCACGAGCAAAAGCTGCGATAGGTGCATTGAATACGTTGCAAACTGTAGCAAGAAGAACCTCTCTTGATGGCAGCTTTGACAGAGCGACGAGCTTCTCAAGAGTGATAACCTCACCGTCTAAATAACCGCTCTTTAATGAGAAGTTATTGTGTGTGTCAGCATACTTACCAAGAATACGTGCTGATGCTACGTAATCATCTGTTGATGTTGCGATTGCTGTTGTACCTTCAAGAACTGCATCAAGACCTTCAAGACCTGCGTCCTGTGCTGCTCTGCCCAGGATTGAGTTTTTAACTACTGTGTACTCAACGCCTGCTTCACGAAGCTCTCTACGAAGCTTTGTGTCGTCCTCAACGTTAATACCCTTGTAGTCAACAACTACACCTGCACAAGAATTCTTAATTCTTTCTGAAAGGTCAGCAACCATTTGCTTTTTCTTTTCAAGAATTGCTGTACTTGGCATTCATTAAACCTCCATAAATATTTGCCGCAAAAGCGGTCTTTATGGCTGTATCAGCTAAATAAAAAGTGCATTCCAAAGATATGGAATGCACGTAACAATCAATAAACATGAGTTAGTTGAAAGTTCATTCCTCGGCAGGCGTTAAACTTACGCAGAAAACTGCACCTGCTGTCTTTGGCTGAACAGCTATTGTATTTTAACACAAGGCTTTCACCCTGTCAATACCAAAATAATAAATTACTCAGCAGTAACTGCTGCAGTGCCAACCTTGTTAGGATTGATTTTGATGCCGGGGCCCATTGTTGAAGCAACTGCTACTGACTTAATGTACTGACCCTTAGCTGCTGCAGGCTTAGCCTTGATGATAGCGTCAAGAAGAGCATTGAAGTTCTCCATAAGCTTATCAGTACCGAATGAAGCCTTACCGATTGGGCAGTGAATGATGTTTGTTTTGTCAAGACGGTATTCAATCTTACCAGCCTTAGCCTCCTGAACAGCCTTAGCAACATCCATTGTTACTGTGCCTGCCTTTGGTGATGGCATAAGACCACGAGGACCGAGAACCTTACCAAGACGACCAACAAAGCCCATCATATCAGGTGAAGCAATTGCAACGTCGAAATCCATCCAGCCGCCTGAAATCTTCTGAACGAGGTCTGCATCACCAACAACGTCAGCACCTGCCTCCTCAGCAGCCTTTGCAAGGTCACCTTTAGCGAAAACTGCAACTCTTACATCCTTACCTGTACCGTTTGGCAGAACAACTGCACCACGAACCTGCTGGTCAGCGTGACGTGAGTCAACACCAAGACGGATATGAGCCTCAATAGTTTCATCAAACTTAGCTGTTGCAGTCTTGATTGAAAGGTCAAGAGCCTCAGCTGTTTCATATAAATTTGAACGGTCAATTAATTTTGCACCGTCTACATATTTCTTACCATGTTTCATATTAAATTACCTCCAGTGGTTAATCGGATACTTCCTCCCACAAGGGAATTAGTCTTCTACTACTATACCCATGCTGCGTGCTGTGCCGGCGATCATTGACATTGCTGCCTCAAGTGAAGCTGCATTTAAGTCAGGCATCTTGGTTTCTGCAATCTTCTGAACATCAGCCTTTGTGATTGTAGCAACCTTATTCTTGTTAGGAACACCTGATGCCTTGTCGATACCGCAAGCCTTCTTGATAAGAACTGCTGCAGGTGGTGTTTTTGTAACGAATGTGAATGAACGGTCTTCGTAAACTGTAATTACAACAGGGATGATAAGACCAACATCATTCTTTGTTCTTTCATTGAACTCTTTTGTGAATGACATAATGTTTACACCATGCTGACCAAGAGCAGGACCAACAGGTGGTGCCGGTGTAGCTTTTCCGGCAGGAATTTGAAGTTTAATTAAACCTACTACCTTCTGTGCCATAATAATTTCCTCCTAATAATGTGGTAAATGGCGAAATACAGGGCATCGGAACAATCCGAGCACGGTTTTCTCCCACCATCATAGGTAAAACGGCAATTTCACCTACAATGATAATAAGCAGATATACTGCGAATTACTGAATTTATTCATCGACCTTTTCAAGCTGGTCAAGCTCAAATTCAACAGTGTTCTCCCTGCCGAACATAGACACGGTAACATGAACGCTGTTGTTAGGAATATCAATTTCATCAACAGTACCGGAGAAGCCCTCAAGCGGACCGTCAATAACATGAACAAGGTCACCGACCTCATACTGAACCTCAACGCTTACCTTTTCAAGGCAATTGTTCTTAACCTCTTCATCAGTAAGAGGCATAGGCTCGCCCTCAGGACCTACAAAGCCTGTGCAGCCGCGGATGTTGCGCACAACATACCAGCTATCATCAGTCATTACCATCTTCACGAAAACGTAGCCGGGCATAAGCTTTCTTTGGTATTCCTTTTCAGTTCCGTCGCTTTTAAGCTCCTTAACTGTTTCTGTTGGGATTGCAACCTCGTGAATCAAATCATGAAGATTACGATTTTCCACAACTGTTAAAATGTTGCTTGCAACCTTGTTCTCATAACCTGAGAAGGTATGTGC
>VSOH01000020.1 GCA_009774735.1 Clostridiales bacterium | reverse complement strand
GCACTATGTTTTTATTATATTTGTTTTTCATCATAGCTTTAATGATATCAGCAAGGATTATGAATAAAAAAGCAGTGAAAAGGCAATTTTTTTCATCACCTACTATTAAAGGTGAAGCAACACTTTCCACATATGGTGATGGGCTGGAGATTATAAACAGCTATCAAAAAATATTTGTTCCGTGGCAGAGTATTTTTTCTGTTAAGGAAACGGAAAAACTTTTAATAATTATGCCAACATACAGAACCGGTGTATTTGTGATAAACAAAGAAAGATACAGCAGCAATGAATTAAATGAAATAATTTTACTATTAAAGCAAAACACAACAGTTGAGGAGGGAAAGAGATGAAAAATACCTTCCGCTCAACACTGAAAAAAGAGGATTTTATTGTTTGGGAAAGACTGCAGTTCAAACGCTCAAAGCTAATACCTATGTTAATTACGGCATTAATATTTATTGTATTTGTCATTTACTATTTAATAGTTAACAGAAATTTCTCGTTGATTATTGCTGCAGTGATTGCTTTTGTGATTTGCGGTGCATATTTTCTTTATTTCTACAATACAGGTATTGAAAAAAAGGTTAAAAAATATATTGCAGCAGATACGCAATATCTTTCACCATGTGAAATCACAGTTGATGAAAATACTGTTGAATACAAAAATATCCCAAGGATGAACGAGGCAGGAATAATTAGTGTTTACCCTTTTACTGTTATAAGAACCATTTACGAAGCTGAAAACTATTTTTATTTTGTTATTGGTTTTGAAGTGAAAATTCTGCCTAAAAGAGATATACCTGACGAAATGAAACAGCAGGTATTTAACCAGATTAAGAAAAATGCAAATTATCTTTTTATAAAATAACAGTCAGCCATTGCCTTGACTATTTTTAGGCAATACCTTTATTAAATCTAATGTCGTTTCGGCAACGGAGGAATTTTAATGGATAATAATGAAATTCGTTATGACAATCAAAAAATCGTAGATGTTGAAATCAGCACTGAAATAAGAAAAGCATTCCTTGATTATTCAATGAGTGTTATTGTTCAGCGTGCATTGCCGGATGTTCGTGATGGTCTTAAGCCTGTTCACAGAAGAATTCTTTATGCAATGTATGATAACAACCTTTACCCTACTAATCCTTACCGTAAGTGTGCAACCACTGTCGGCGAAGTGCTTGGTCATTATCACCCACATGGTGATGCTTCTGTGTATGATGCTATGGTTAGACTTGCTCAGCCATTTTCAATGCGTCATCCTTTAGTAGACGGTCACGGAAACTTTGGTTCTGTCGACGGTGATCCGGCTGCAGCATACCGTTATACCGAGTCAAGAATGAGTAAAATTTCAATGAAAATGCTTGAGGATATCAAGAAGGATACCGTTGATTTTGCCCCTAACTTTGATGATAACGGCAAGGAGCCTACTGTTTTGCCATCAAGATTTCCTAATCTTCTGGTTAACGGTTCATCAGGTATTGCTGTTGGTATGGCTACAAATATTCCGCCTCATAATATGAACGAGGTTGTTGAAGGTATGTGCTGCCTTATTGATAATCCGGATGCAGGTCTTGAGGATTTGATGGTACATATTAAGGGTCCTGACTTCCCGACAGCAGGAATTATTATGGGCAGCCGTGGTATTAAAGAGGCTTATGCAACAGGTCGCGGAAAAATTTATGTTCGTGCCAAGGCAGAAATAGTTGAAAGCCGCGGCGACAGATTTAAAATTGTTGTAACTGAAATTCCTTATGGTGTTAACAAGGCAAGACTTATAACAAGAATTGCAGATTTGGTTAAGGAAAAAAGACTTGAAGGTGTGGCAGATGTTCAGGATTACTCTGACCGTCGAGGAATGCATATTGAAGTAACTGTTAAGCGTGATGCTAACGCACAGGTTGTTCTTAATAATCTTTATAAAATGACGGATATGCAGGTGACCTTCGGTGCAATATTGCTTGCACTTGACGATGGTGTGCCAAAGGTGTTAACACTTAAAGAAATTCTTGAAAAATATATTGCTTTCCAGAAGGATATTGTTAAAAGAAGAACGGAATTTGATTTAAAGAAAGCACAGGAGCGTGCTCATATTTTAGAGGGTCTTGCTAAGGCTATTGATATTGTTGATGAGGTTATTGCAGCAATCCGTGCATGTAAGGGCGGTCAGTCTGAGGCTAAGCAGGCAATTATGGACAAGTTCGGCTTTGATGACCCGCAGGCAAGTGCCATTGTTGCTTATCGTCTCGGTCAGTTGGCAGGACTTGAAATTGAAAAAATTCTGAATGAATTGGAAGAGCTTCACGAAAAAATCAAGGATTTTCTCGATATTCTTGCAAATGAAATAAGAATTGCTGAAATTATTAAAGCTGAGGCAAGAGCAATTGCTGATAAATTCGGCGATGAAAGAAGAACAGAAATTTCTGCCTTCAGCGGTGATGTTGATGATGAAGATTTGATTCCGGTTGAGGACTGCATTTTAACGCTTACCGAAAAGGGATATATGAAGCGTCAGACTGTTGACACCTACAAGGCACAGAACAGAGGCGGCAGAGGTATATCCGGTATGAGCAGACGTGAGGAAGACGTGGCAAAAACAATGTTTAGCTGCTCAACCCATGATCAGATTTTAATATTTACAAACAAAGGTAAGGTCTTTAAGCTTAAGGGCTATGAAATTCCCGAGTCATCAAGAATAAGTAAGGGTATGAATGTTGTTAACATTCTTCCACTTGAAAATGGTGAGCAGGTCAGTGCTATGGTTAAGGTTCCTAAAGAAGAGGACCGCACCTATCTTTGTATGATGACAAGAAACGGTATTATAAAAAGAACTGCTCTTGATCAGTATGACCATATCAGAAAAACAGGTATTATTGCTATTAATCTTGATGATGACGATGAGCTTAGCTGGGTTGAAATCACCGATGGTGAACGTGAGCTGATTGTTGCGACACACGACGGAATGAGTATTTGCTTTAGGGAAAGTGATGCAAGATTAATCGGAAGAACTGCACGAGGTGTAAGAGCAATTCAGCTTAATGAGGGTGACTATGTTGTTGGCTTTGCAGTTAAGCTTGAGGGCTTCACCCTGCTTACTGTTTCTGAAACAGGCTACGGAAGAAAGAGTGAATTCTCCGATTATCGTATTCAGTCAAGAGCAGGTAAGGGTCTTATCAACTATCGTACTGAACAGTACGGCAAAGTTGCTATGATTGCGCCTGTTTGTGATGATAATGATGTTATTATGATTTCCTCTGACGGTATTATCATAAGAACTAACGCAGATCAGATTTCTACATTCCAGAGACCAAGCAAAGGCGTTAAGGTGATGAGAGTAAATGACGGCGAAAAGATTGCAACAATTTCAGTTGTTGATAAGCTGGAAGAGGCGGAGGAAGAGTTAGACTCTGATGCCGGTGAAACAGCAGAAAGCACTGAACAGATAGAAGAATAATAAATATTTGTTAACAAATTGCTTATTTTGTAGCTTTTTGCAGAATGTTGTTATATAATTTCTAATATTATGTATATAAATGTTGCGAATCAAAAAGAGGGGTTATGGAATGGAGAAGGAAACTTATAATATTGACGATATTCTCTCTGAGGTAAAAAAGAGAAAACAGGAGAGAGAGGAATCAGCTCCGTCTTTTGAAATAAAAACGAAGAATGGTGAGCTTCCTGCCGAAAAACCGAATAATAATGAAAAATCTGCAGAGAGTAAAGATGTCGAAGTCGAAGAACAAAAGGTTATTGACAATCTGTATGTACGCAGTGAAAGCGGAATTGCTGACAGCAATATTGAAGAGGAAGAGAAGAGAATAAGGGATGATGCCGTTATCTCTGAAAAAGAGGCGGTTGAAAAAAAAGCAGAAGCAATAGAGCAGAGTATTGCCGACAATAGTAAAACTGTACCTGAAAAACAGGAACAGCAGGTTAAAGAAACCCTCGGCGCCAATGATGGTTTTATTGATTTACTTTCTTTTGCTGACAACAATGAGTTAAATGCAGATAGTCAGAAGCCGGAAAAAGAAAAGTTTTTTAAAACGAAAAAAGGCAAAATTATCAGGAATATTATTATAACCCTGTTAGTTATTGTTTTAGTTGCTGCAGCAGGTGCAGGTATTTATGTTTACAAAGCATTGAATGCAGTGAGTGATGATGATAACAATGCAACAAAAACTGAGCAGCGCTATACAGCTATGGACAAGCTCATTGAAAACTTTCCTGAAGTTAATGAAACGGATGCCGATAACCTTTCTTCACTGCAGGATATGATAAAAACCTGGTATTATAATGGTGCACCTTGTTCATCAAGTCATGTTCTTAATGTTCTTTTGGTTGGTGAAGATACCAGAGGTAATGAAATTTTAGAAGAAGATACGAGAGCAGATGCTGCTATTATTGTAAGTATAAATACTGACACAAAGCAGATAACATTAACTTCCATTCTGCGTGATACCTATGCTTATTGGGAAAATGTACCCGGTGATGAAACCACCGGTGAGTTTGGCAAAATTAACGGTGCAATGGCAAGCGGTGGTATCATCGGATACATTAACTGTGTCGAGAAAATGTATAAGATTGATATTGACGACTATGTCATTGTAAATTTTGACAGCTTTGAGGGAATTGTTGATGAGCTTGGCGGTGTTGATATTGAAATGACATCTGCAGAAATCAATGAAATCAACAATCACCAGGAAAGATATGGTAATGTAACCATTGATAAAGCCTTTGAAGGCAACAGCGGAGAAATGAGATTGACAGGTGAGCAGGCTCTTGCTTACTGCAGAATAAGAAAGCTTGATAGTGACAATATGAGAGCTGACAGGCAGAAAACCTGTTTGACAAAAATCTTTGACGGCGTTCGTGACGGCAATGCGGTTACACTTTTAAAGGTTGTCAATAAGCTGCTTCCATATGTTAAGACAGGCTTTAGTACAAATGAGATTATTTCAATTTCAAAATATGCATTGTCACAGGGCTGGCTTAGCTATGATATTAAAATGACAAGTGTGCCGAATGCAAGAATTAACGAAAAGGGTGCAGGCGATATATATTATGGTGCATGGTGCTGGAAGGCTGATTTTCCGCAGGATGCAAATTATTTGCAGACTCTGCTTTACGGCAGATCCTCTGTTGTTTTGGCAGAGAAGAGAGTTGACATACTTAAGTGTGATCTTTACGGATTTTATAATGAAAGCTTAGTTCCCTGCTATGCGGTAATTTATAATAACAGCTATGGCGAAGCAACAACTTATGAATCCACAACAGAGGAAGATATACAGACAACAAATTAATATAGCCTAAATGAAAGACACCGAAGATTTATTTCTTCGGTGTCTTTTTATATACTATTTTTTATTAATAATAAATTCTTTAATTATTCCGAATATCTCACGTATTAAAAACACGTGCAGAATACTTGCCTTTGTTTTTGAACTTTGCGGTGCTGCATTTAGTCCATAACGTCTGCAAATCATTGCTGCCCTAAGCTGATGATATTCGCTGGTGGCAACAGCAATATTTCTATCCGGACCAAGCGCATTTATGAGTTTCAATGAAAAAGCAATATTTTCATCGGTTGTTGTTGATTTATCCTCTAAAATCAGTCTGCTTTTATCAATTCCCTTTTCAAGTAAAAGCATTTTCATACATTCAGCTTCGCTTAACGCTTCGTCCTTACCCTGTCCGCCACTCAGAATTGCAAGTGCTTTTGGATTTTTAATTAAAAAATCGTATGCAGCATCAACTCTTTTTATAAGTGAAAGACTCGGTTTGTCCCATTTTACACGGCAACCCAAAACAATTATTACATTTTCATTTTCAGCCTTTGTTTTGCCTTTATGATATATAATGCTCATAAGAGCTATAATTATGACTGTGCCTAAGACTGCCGCAGATAATAAAATCCACCATAATAGTTGATTTATTTTTTCGTATGTCAAACCTAAAACAGTAATATATATTCCGCCGAGAATACCTGCAATATTCCCGGCATTGAATACATCCTCAAAAACAGTCACTGAAAATGCTGTAATTATTATAATACCGATAATGATAAGTGCAATTGTCATCACTTTGCAGGAACAATTTTATCCTTGCCGCCCATATACATACGCAGTGCCTCAGGAATTAAAACTGAACCGTCAGCCTGAAGATTGTTTTCTAAGAAAGCAATGAGCATTCTTGGTGGTGCAACGACTGTATTGTTTAAGGTATGAGCAAGGTAGTTACCATCTTCACCCTTTACTCTGATTTTAAGTCTTCTTGCCTGTGCATCTGTAAGGTTAGAGCAAGAGCCAACCTCAAAATATTTCTGTTGTCTTGGTGACCATGCCTCAACATCAATGCTCTTAACCTTAAGGTCGGCGAGGTCGCCAGAGCAGCACTCAAGTGTTCTTACAGGAATATCAAGCGAACGGAACAAATCAACAGTGTTCTGCCAGAGCTTATCAAACCACATTTTTGATTCCTCAGGCTTGCAGACAACAACCATTTCCTGCTTTTCAAACTGATGAATACGATAAACACCACGCTCCTCAATTCCGTGAGCACCCTTTTCTTTTCTGAAGCATGGTGAATATGAGGTAAGTGTTTTAGGCAGTTCGCTTTCAGGAGTGATTGTGTCAATGAATTTACCAATCATTGAATGCTCAGATGTACCGATAAGGTATAAATCCTCACCTTCAATTTTATACATCATTGCATCCATTTCCTCAAAGCTCATAACACCTGTAACTACATTTGATCTGATCATAAATGGAGGAACAACATAGGTAAAGCCTCTGTCAATCATAAAATCACGTGCATAGCTGATAACCGCACTGTGCAGTCTTGCAATGTCACCCATTAAGTAGTAGAAACCGTTGCCTGCTACTCTGCCTGCGGCCTCAAGGTCAATGCCGTCAAAGCGTTCCATAATATCAGTGTGGTATGGTACCTCAAAATCAGGAACTACCGGCTCGCCGTATTTCTGTACTTCAACATTTTCGCTGTCGTCCTTACCAATCGGAACTGACTCATCGATAATGTTAGGAATAGACATCATTATTTCTGTAACCTTTGCATTAAGGTCTTTTTCCTTAGCAGCTAACTCTTCAAGCTCCTTAGCCTGAGCATTAACCTGCTCACGGATTGCCATACCTTCTTCCTTCTTGCCCTGGCTCATCAATGCACCGATTTGCTTGGACAGTTTATTTCTGTTTGCACGCAGCTCATCCGCCCTTGTCATTACTGTACGTCTTTCGGTGTCAAGTTCAATAACCTCGTCAACAAGCGGAAGCTTTTTGTCCTGAAATTTCTTTTTTATATTTTCCTTTACAACTTCGGGATTTTCCCTAACAAATTTAATATCTAACATTTTTATTCTCCTAACTTATTTGCGATTTCCTTTAAATCATCAACAGAATAGAACTCTATTTCAAGTGTGCCCTTTCCTCTGCCGTTATAAACCTTTACTTTTCTGCCAAGAACCTCAGTAAGCGATAATTCAACCTCGTCATAAAAGGAATCACGACGTCTTGCCGAAGAACGAACCTTGTTCACATTTTCTTTTGTTTTGGATAAACGCTCAACATCTCTTACAGTAAGGTTATTTTTTACAATGTTCTGTGATATTTCATATATCATTGCATCATTGTCAAATGCAAGTAAAGCACGTGCATGACCTGCTGAAATATCACCATTTCTGGTCATATCACGTACCTCCGGGGGTAATTTCAGCAATCTAAGTGCGTTTGCAATTGCCGGACGTGACTTTCCAACTGAAACAGCAACATCCTCCTGCGTAAATCCGCACCTATCTATGAGTGCCTGAAGACCCTCTGCTTCTTCAATTGGGTTTAAGTCTTCACGCTGCAAATTTTCAATTATAGCGATTTCCATAGTTTCAACATCGCTTAATTCTTTTATTACAACCGGAACTTCCTTTAATCCTGCTATTCTTGAAGCTCTCCAGCGTCTTTCACCTGCAACAAGCTGATAACCGCCTGTTGGAAGGGGTCTTACTAACAGAGGCTGCAGCACGCCATGCTGAATAATACTGTCTGCCAGTTCCTGCAGAGCACCCTCATCAAATGTTTTTCTCGGCTGGTCTTTATTAGGAATAATTTCATTGATAGACAGGGTATTGGTAGAAACCATATCATCAACGGCATTTTCCATCATTAAGGCACTTAAGCCTTTACCAAGACCTGATTGTTTTTTTGCCATAGTATACCTCTCATTGTTTTTTCAAAAATTCATCAGTAAACTTTTTATAAGCAAAGCTTGGCTTAGAGTATTTTTCATAATAAATAATAGGCTCACCAAAGCTTGGTGCCTCTGCCAGCTTAACGCTTCTGGGAATTTTCGTTTTATATGCTTTATTTGGAAAAAAGTCGTCAACTTCGTCCATAACCTGCTGATTAAGCTTTAATCTTGTATCAAACATTGTAAAAAGCACGCCTTCAAGCTCTAAATGCTCGTTATAGTGTTGCTTTACTGTTCTTACCGTTCCTAAAAGCTGACTTAATCCTTCAAGAGCAAAGTACTCGCACTGTAAGGGGACAATAAGTGTATCTGATGCAGTTAGTGCATTCAGACTGATTAAACCTAAGCTTGGAGGACAATCTATAATAATATAGTCATAGTCCATAACAACAGGTGCTAAAGCTTTCTTTAAAGCCTTGAATCTGTTTTCATTTTCTGCAAGTTCAATTTCTGCACCTGCAAGATCCATATCTGCAGGAAGAACGGATAAATTTTTGTATTTTGTTTTGATTATAGCATCTTTTACGGATATATCATTTATAAGCACATCATAGGATGATGCTTCAATTTGCGACTTATCAATTCCTACACCGCTGGTTGAGTTGCCTTGCGGATCACAATCCACTAACAGTGTGTTTTTGCCTTTATGACCTAAGCAGGCAGCAAAGCTGACGCAGGTTGTTGTTTTGCCGACTCCGCCTTTTTGATTAAATATTGATACTGTTTTTCCCATATAGCACCTCCATAGCAATAATTATACATCATATTAAGAGGGTGTTCAAGTGTTTCACGTGAAACACTTGAACAATTTTTTTAAAATTGTGGTTTGTTTATTAATGAACTCTATATATAGATGTTTCACGTGAAACATAGATGTTTAACATAAATAATTCAATAAAAAGTAAAAAATGATAAAACATTTCAATCAAACATAGTTTATATGAAAAACTATATGTAGTGGTGCGTTTCACGTGTAACACAATTAAATTTGTTCATAAAAGCAGAAAAAACGAGCTCGCGCCCGTTTTTTCCACGTGATGAAAAGAGGAGAATATGTTAAAACGGTTTCCCGTTTTAAGCGGATTTAGTGCACTTTTGTGCATTCTTTGGTATTCTTACCATAAATTCGATATAGTCTTCTGTTTCCGTTTTATTCGATTTTGCATCTATTCCTGAATCCTTCATGGCCTGAATGGCTTTATTAAAGGTATTAACAAATATTCTTACATCTTTAAAGACTCTGTTGGTGCTGTGGCGTGGTTTTACTCTTGTGTCAAGCATATCTGCTATGTAGGCTTCTGTCTGCTCAACATTAAGATGCTTTTCGGTAATTACCTTTAGGGTTGTCCAGATTTGCTTTTCACTTTCAAGCTTCAGCAAGGCTCTTGCGTGACGTTCTGTTAATCCCTCTTTTTCGATAAAATACCGCACATCAACAGGTAATCTGAGTAATCTCAGCTTATTTGACAGTGAAGATTGACTTTTTCCCAGCTTTTTTGCTATTTGTTCCTGTGTTAATCCAAAATGGCTCATTAATTGACTGATTGCTTGTGCTTCCTCAAAAAAGGCAAGGTCACTTCGCTGTATGTTTTCGAGAATTGAAAAGACCGCACTTGATTCATAGTCACAGTCGATTATTACACAGGGAACAGTTTGAAGATTAGCAAGTATGGATGCTCTGAGTCTTCGCTCACCTGCAACAATCTCAAAATAATCACTGTTATTGATTTGCCTGCATATAAGGGGCTGCAAAACACCGTTTTCTTTTATTGAGTCTGCCAGAGAGAGCATGTCCTCACTTTTAAACTGCTTTCTCGGTTGATAGGGATTTGGCAGTATTTTTTCAGTAGGCACCTGAACAATCTGTTGCATCAGCTCATCTCCTTGTCTATACTATACCATATTGTTTAACAGAAAAAAAGGATTTCTCATAGTGAGAAATCCTTTGCCTTCGACATATATCTGCTGATTTAAAGGGGCTTGGTGTCAATTTTTTTAGACTTTCGAGGGTACTTTGTCGGTGTTTGCGATATTTTTTTGATAATAATAATTGACCTTTTATCACCATTTGAGAGGGTGAATTCTGCGAACTTTGCCAATTCACCGCCCAATGCTTCAATCGCATGGTTAGCCTGTGCTAATTCTTCTTTACCGCTTGAACCTTTCATTGCGATGAACAGTCCGCCAACCTTTACAAGAGGAAGACAGTATTCACAAAGCACATTAAGCTGAGCAACAGCACGTGCTGTTGCAAAGTCAAATTTTTCACGAAATTCATTATTTCTGCCAAGCTCTTCAGCTCGTGCATGTTTTGTTTCGGCAATCAGCCCGGTATTGAGTAATACGTCCTTTATAAAAACAAGCTTTTTTCTTATGCTGTCAACAAAGGTGACATTAATGTCAGGATTAGCGAAAAGTAAGGGCAGACCGGGGAATCCGGCACCGCTTCCAATGTCGATTAATGATTGTCCTTTGTGAAATTTCACATATTTTAATATGTACAAGCTGTCGACAAAATGCTTTATAACAATTTCATCAGGTTCTGTTATTGCTGTTAAATTAACGTGTCTGTTCCAGTTAACAAGGTAGTCGGCATATTGATCAAATCTGTCTAATCCATATTCGCCAATGTCAATGCCGAGTTTATCAATTTCGCCCTTTAAAAGATCATAGTCTATCATAAGCTCTCCAATATGATGTTGAGTGCAGCAATGTCAGCAGGATTAACACCGCTGATTCTGCTTGCCTGCCCCAGGTTTTCAGGTCTTATTTTGCTTAGCTTTTCAACAGCCTCAAGCCTTAAGCCCTTCAGTTTGCTGTAGTCAATAGTTTCAGGAATTTTTTTATTCTCAATTCTGCGCATTTCCTTAATTTGCTGTTCCTGCCGTTTGATATAACCCTCATATTTAACGGCAATTTCAACCTGTTCAAAAACCTCGCGGGGAAGATTTGGTCTTGTATCATCAAGCTCAGTTAAATCACTATACTTAATTTGGGGGCGTTTGATTAATTCAATCATTTTGCAGCCGCGCTGCAGGGGAGCAGTACCACATTTAATAAGAATTTGCTGAAGTTTATCAGTGAGAGGGATAGACTTTTCCTTTATTCTGTTTAACTCCTCATTGATACACTTCTCCTTATATACAAATTTATCATATCTTGATTGAGAAATCAAGCCTATTTTATAACCGATTGGGGTTAAACGTATATCCGCATTATCCTGACGCAGCACAAGGCGGTATTCACTTCGGCTTGTCATCATCCTGTATGGGTCAGTGCAGCCCTTGGTAACCAGGTCATCAATGAGTGTTCCTATGTAAGAACCTCCTCGGTCTAAAATAATTGGCTCTTCTCCTTTGATTTTGAGCGCTGCATTGATGCCTGCAATCAATCCCTGTGCAGCAGCCTCTTCATATCCGCTTGAGCCGTTGAATTGACCGGCACCATATAAGCCGTCAATATCATTAAACTCAAGGGTAGCCTTCAAAGCGGTAGGGTCAACACAGTCATATTCAATTGCATATGCAGTTCTCATAACCTGTGCGTTTTCAAGGCCGGGAATGGTATGGATAAAATCAAGCTGAACATCCTCGGGAAGCGAAGAGGATAAGCCTTGTAAATACATTTCCTCTGTGTTGAGTCCACATGGCTCTATAAATAGCTGATGACGCTCCTTGTCAGCAAAGCGGACGATTTTATCTTCAAAAGAAGGGCAGTATCTTGGTCCCTTGCCCTCAATTTTTCCCGAATACATCGGACTTCTGTGCAAATTATCAAGAATAATTTGCTTGGTCTTATTGTTAGTGTATGTAATATGGCAGCAAACCTTGTTTTCGGGTGGTGTTTCGGTATCAAAGCTGAATGGAACGGTTTCCTCATCTCCATACTGAACATCCATTTTTGAAAAGTCAATTGACTGTCTGTTAACACGTGAAGGCGTACCTGTCTTAAATCTTCTGAGCGGAATATTTAATTTTTTCAGTGCAACGGCAAGCTCTGTTGACGGGAACATACCGTCAGGTCCACTTTCGTATGAAACATCACCGATGTAAACCCTTCCGCCTAAGAAGGTACCGGTGGCAATTATGACAGCTTTGCAGGTGAATAATGCTTCAAGCTTTGTTTTAACCTGCCATAGACCATCAGTTGTTTTTATAATATCAATTATTTCACCCTGTCTGATATCAAGATTTTCCTGCAGTTCTAAGGTATGCTTCATTCCTGCAGAGTATTCACGTCTGTCAATCTGTGCACGCAGTGAGTGAACGGCAGGTCCTTTGCCCAGATTCAGCATTCGTGATTGAAGGGAGAACTTGTCAGCCGCCTTACCCATTTCTCCGCCAAGGGCATCAATTTCTCGTACAAGGTGACCTTTTGATGTTCCTCCGATAGAAGGGTTGCATGGCATATTGCCTACCCAGTCAAGATTAATTGTGAAAACAGCGGTTCTGCAACCAAGTCTTGCAGCGGCAAGGCACGCTTCAATACCTGCATGACCTGCACCGATAACTATTACATCATATTGTCCTGCAAAATATTCCATAGAAGTTCCTTCGTTTCTGATCATAATTTTTATATAATATTATTTACCCACACAGAAGTTAGCAAATATATTGTTAACAACCTCCTCGGTTGCTTTTTTGCCTGTTAAAGTTAAAAGCTCGTCAATTGCACTGTCAATCATAACATTGATTGCATCATAAGTAATACCAATTTCAGCACCCTCACGTGCTTCGGTGATGCAGGTCAGTGCGTTCTGTACACAGAGCTTCTGACGTTT
Organism: Clostridiales bacterium; assembly: GCA_009774735.1. Classification (GTDB taxonomy): domain Bacteria; phylum Bacillota; class Clostridia; order Oscillospirales; family Acutalibacteraceae; genus Eubacterium_R. Next base: position 2,133 of record VSOH01000020.1, on the reverse strand, counting down.
GTTTGCCAAAATGGGCTGAGATGTATCAAGATTTTCAACACCTAACAGTTTCTTTACTTCCTTTGATAGCGGTCCTGTATCGTCACTGTTTTTTGCAGAAATGAAAACAATATGTTCAAAATTGCTTTTGATTTTTTCAATTTCAATTTTCTGTTCCAAATCAGTTTTGTTAATAATTGCAATACAAGGCTTGTTTTTACAATTATCAATCAGCATTTTATCTTCAGTACTGAGCAGCTCAGCACCATCGAATACAGCGAGTACAAGTGAAGCGGAATCAATTTTTTCAATGGCCTTCTGAATTCCGATTGATTCTACAATATCATCACTCTCATGTATTCCGGCAGTGTCACTCAGATGAAGAATTATATTGTCAAGTCTTACAGAATTTTCAACAATGTCACGGGTTGTGCCCTTTATGTGTGTAACAATGCTTTTTTCTTTGCCTGACAGCATATTCATAAGTGTTGATTTTCCAGCATTCGGCTTGCCGACAATCGCAGTATCAACACCCTCTGTCATAGCAGAGCCGTTTTCATAGTTCTTAATTAGTGAAATTAAATCGTTTTCAGTGTCCTGAAGAGTGGTTAAAAGAGTATCCTCCTCAAGCTCGGGGATTTCCTCATCAGGGTAATCAACCCATGCTGCCATCAGTGCACTGCAGTCAATAAGTTTATTGAGTACTATTGAAATTTTATTGCTCAAAGAGCCTTGAAGTAAATTAAAGGATGCTTTTGCAGCCTCCTGTCCTTGTGCTGTTATCAGTGAAGCAACGGCTTCTGCCTGCGCAAGATCCATTTTGCCATTTAAAAAGGCACGTTTTGTAAACTCACCGGGCTCGGCAGGACGAGCGCCTGCATTAAATACAGCCTCCAGGGTTTTTTCAACAATAAAAATTCCGCCATGAACAGATAATTCTACAACATCTTCACCTGTGTAGCTTTTAGGATTTCTGAAAACAAGGGCAATTGCATTGTCAAAGCCGGTGTTTTGGTCGTAAACATTTCCGAATTTTGCAGTATAGCCTTTCACTTGCGAAAGGGGGGTGCCATCAAGGGCTTTAAAAACACTGTCTGCAACTGAAATTGCAGTATCACCGCTGATTCGGATAACACCGATTCCTGCAACGCTGTTACCTGTTGCAATTGCAGCAATAGTATCTGACATAACAATTACCTCCATAATAAATGAATAATTGCAAAAAACAGCTAAGGATTAACTTAGCTGTTTTAATACGCATATTATGAAAAATCTTTTTAGTCCTTATTAACCTCGATTTTTCCGAATTTCGGAATATCTGCACGGTCAACTCTCTTTTCACGGTTTGGATCTGCAGCGACAGGAGCCTTAGGAGCTCGGCTGTTTCTTCTGTGACCGCCGTTATCTCTGACACCGCCAATCGGTTCAATAAGAACTCGTCTGTCCACACCGGAGCCAACTGAGCGTGATGTGACACCCTCAATTTCCTGAACTGTAGTGTGAATGATTCTTCTTTCATATGGATTCATGGGTTCAAATCCATATCTTCTGCCTGTTTTTAAAACATAATTAGCATTTTTTTCTGCCAATGCTTTAAGAGTTTTTTCTCTCTTATCGCGGTAGTTGCCGACATTCACAATAACTCTTACGTAGGTGTCGGTCGTGCGCTTAATAGCCAGGCTGATTAAATATTGAATTGCATCAAGTGTTTCACCGCGGTGACCAATGATGATGCCGATGCTTTCGGTCTGAATATCAATTTCAACCACATCATTGTTTAACGCAGCTTCAATTTTTGCATCGTCAATCTTAAAGCCGTCAAGAATGGTTTTAAGATAACTTGTTACATAGTCTAAATCTATATTGATAGAACTATCGAGTTTATACTCCTGATGTGCCTTTTTTGGCTTAGCTTCCTGAGCAGGCTTAGCCTTTTTAGCTTTTGGTTTTTCCTTTTCCTGCTCATCATATGACTTGTTGTATAACGGAACACGCTTGTCGTTTGGTTTTCTTGGAGCCTTAAAGTTAGCAGTTTTTCTTTCTTTTCTGTTATCTTCAAAGCTTGCTTTAACCTGTGCATCGCTGCCGCCGAATAAACCAAGAACTTTTTTCTTAGGCATAGCAACAATTTCAATCTTAATATCCGCTGTAATC
>VSOH01000002.1:21943-26560 GCA_009774735.1 Clostridiales bacterium | reverse complement strand
TGTATAAACCTTGTTTGCTTAATAATCATATTTATGAAATGTTTGATGCTTTATGTTCGACAGAACAAGTGAACAGAGGGAAAGAATATTGCGATATTTTTCTGTTCACAGCAAGGTGTTTGAATATGCCACCGAAAGATTGTTTGGTATTTGAGGATGTTTTACCTGCGGTCAAAAGTGCAAAACAAGCAGGCATGATTGTGTGCGGAATGTATGATAAATACTCAGCACACCAACAAAAACAAATTATGGGCATAGCTGATGATTATTTGTATAGCTTTGAAGCTGCTCCATTACCGAGGATATAAGATAATGGCTGAATATTGGGATTTATATGATGCTGACAGACACAAAACAAAACTAATACATAGCAGAATAGAGCCGATTCCTTCGGATTTCTATCATCTGGTGGTAAGTGTTTGGATTAGAAATTCTGATGGGAAATACCTGCTTTCGCAAAGACACCCAGACAAAGAATATCCCTTGCTTTGGGAATGTACTGGCGGCTCAGCTCTGGCTGGCGAAAACAGTTTGCAAGCAGCTATCAGAGAAGTTAAAGAAGAATTGGGAATTTCACTTTGTGAGAAAATGGGACAGCTCATTTATCAAATAAGACGAAATCAAACACAGGATTTTTATGATGTATGGCTCTTTGAACTCAATTCAGAATGGCATCTAAGTGATTGTGTATTACAAGAAACAGAAGTTATTAATGTTAAATGGGCATCAAAGGAACAAATAGCAGATTTATTTCATAGTGGTTGTCTGCATCCTTTGCTATATTATTTTGAAAACATAATACCATAGGACTTAATCAGAATCATACAAGCCCACCAAATAAAAAAAACAGCGTTTTGGTGGGCTGTATCTTCACGCCCAAATGAAAATAGTTTAACCCTCCAGACCTGTTTGAGTTTGGAGGGATTTTTTTGCTTACAAGTAGCAGCTTCTACTTACATATACCATACCGAGGATGGGCGGATAACCTGTTAAAAAAATCCTCGCCACCGCAAGGGGGCTTTGCACCTCAAAAGTAGAAGTCAAATCTCTACATAATAGAAATAAACTTTCCTTAAACCGTAAAGGTGTGACAGCCTTTGCGGTTTTTCTTTTGTCGTTTTTTGCAGGAATATGGCACAAGCCTGTTTCTGGGGTGGGATGCCGTTCTCCGCCTGCCAATCTGGATTTTTCAAAAAAATTCAGATTGGAGGTAACAGGAATGTCATTCAACTATGGCAGAGAAGAAAAGAAATGGCGGCTCTGGAAAGAAGCCGAGGAAAAGCAGCTACGGAGCTTGGGTGTCAGCGAGGACACTATCGAACAACTCCATACCCACGATTGGGCGGTCTTTAATTCTGACAGGCGGTATTACCGCAGATTGCAGGATGCAGGTACATACCTTGAAGAATTTGCCGAGGAAACAGCACAGCTCGAAGTGAAAACCGTTGAGGATTTTTTAGACAGCATCGAAAATCAGCAGCTCTATCAAATCCTTATCATGGTGGACAGGCTTACCCTGCAAATCGTTGTGATGAAGATACAGGGCTATTCTACCCGTGAAATTGCATCACGGCTCAACACTACTGAAAAGGCTGTTTACAGAAGAATGGACAGGCTCAAAGAAAAATTGAAAAAGTTTTTTAAGTAGAGGGGAAAATCGAGGTTTCCCAAGGACTATGGGGTGTAAGGCAAAAAAGCCTTCGCCCCATTTTCCTTTGTGTGGCGAAAACGGGGACAGTTCCTTGACAACCGAATACCCATTCGCCAAGCACTTCCTCTTTGTGTTTGTGATGAGCATGAGCGTGTGCAGCGGTACGCCATGACCTGCCGAATGGCAGCGAGCGACAGAAAGGTGGTGAGCCTATCTTACCGACTCAAAATATCGGGCAGCTCCCGATTTCGCCGTAACCCACAAAGAGAACAATGGTACTCCCGTCCAGTCACAGTCCGAGCGGTAATCAATCCGCCGCAGGCAATGAGGGCGGCTCTGTCAGACCGACAGTTGGGGTGAAACTCCCGTGGCGTCAGTTCGCTACTGACCGTTTGGCGACTTCCCATAGCGTTTCGGGGTGTCGAGGACAAATAGAAATGCTCCTATCATATCAAGCCAGATACAAGGCGGTCTATGGAAACAGAGCTTTGTTTTACGCTCTCCCGACCTTAAATACTTCCTTGTATCTGGCGGCTACATAGGCAGGAAACTCCTGCCTAAATCCAGATGGGAGGACAAACACATGGATAGAATTATTAAGCGTGGCGACATCTACTACGCAGAGCTTAACCCCGTTATCGGCTCGGAGCAAGGCGGTACACGCCCCGTACTTATCATTTCAAATGATATAGGCAATAGACACAGCCCTACCGTGATTATTGCAGCGATTACAAGCCGAGTGCAGACAAAGGCTAAGTTGCCGACACATACTCAAGTAAGTAATTTTGAAGGACTTGATAAAGATTCGATTATTTTGCTTGAACAGATACGGACGATTGATAAACAACGGTTAAAACAGTATATGGGAATGATGCCCGACAAACTAATGGCAAGAGTAGATAAAGCTCTTGCCATTAGTATTTCTTTGAGGGGAGGTAGCAATGAAAGAGATAAAAATTGATAATTATATTGCTGCCCTTAAACTTATTGAGATACTTCTGGAAAAGGGATTGATAAATCAAGCCACATATACGAATATCATGAAGCATTCAAATTTGCACATTTCACAGGCGGCTTGATAAGAGGTAGAATAGTGTTGAGTTAAAGGAGGTATGCTTTATGAACACAGCAGTAAACGAATATAATTACAGATTTAAGCTCACGGACTATGCGTTATTTGACAGAAACCGAGCGAGAAAAGTTGCTATCTATGGGCGTGTTTCAACAGAGCATGAGGCACAGTTATCTGCACTTGAAAATCAGTTGCAGTGGTATGATGACCAAGTACGCTATCATCCAAACTGGACTGTCTGCGAACGCTATATAGATGAGGGCATCACTGGTACACAAGCAAAAAAACGCCCTGCATTTTTGCGTATGATTGAAGATGCCAAAAACGGCAAATTTGATTTGATTGTAACAAGAGAGGTCTGCCGATTTGCTCGTAATGTTGTAGATACTCTTGTGGTGACAAGGGAGTTAAAGGGTATCGGCGTAGAGGTATTCTTTATTGATGATAATATCTGGACGATGGACGGTGACGGAGAGCTTCGGCTTTCGCTTATGGCAACTTTGGCACAGGAAGAAAGCCGCAAGACTTCCGAGCGTGTAAAGGCAGGACAGAAAATCAGCCGAGATAACGGCGTTCTTTATGGAAATGGGAATATTTTAGGATATGACCGAGTGGGTGAAACCTATGTTATCAATGAAGAACAGGCAGAAACAGTCAGAATGATATTTGATTTGTATTTGCAGGGATACGGCTCGATGAAGATTGCAGGAATATTGACAGAAAGAAAGAGAAAAACAGCATCGGGGCTTGTAAAATGGAGCGTATCCAATATTATGAGAGCCATAAAAAATGCCACTTATACGGGTACGAAGTGTTATAACAAATCCAGAAGCAACAACTTCCTTGAGCAGAAAAGGATTAACAATCTGGATATGTCCACTTATGAATATGTGGAGGGTGATTTCCCTGCTATTGTTTCACAGGAAGTATGGGACAAAGCCCAGAAGATACGAGAAAGCAGAATGAAGCCCTCTTTGGTGTCAACTTCAAAAACAACGCACAGTAAGCGTGACTCCAAGGATATATGGGTAAATAAACTTCGCTGTTCGTGCGGCTCGTCATTCCGAAAAGATAAGTGGCATACAAAATTGGATGGTAAGATTTCATACGGTTATCAGTGCTATAACCAGATAAACAACGGGAACAAGAAAAAGAGGGCGGCTCTTGGCTTAGACACTGAGGGATATTGCGACATCAAAATGATAACTGACTGGAAACTTGATTTTATGGCAAAAGAGCTGTTGGAGCATCTCTGGCAGGACAGAAAAGAATCCGTAATTATTGCAATAGACCTCATTAGGCGTTATTATAAAGATGAAAGGCTTAATGAAAATCAGCATGATACGGTATCCATCAAAGCAAAGATTGAAAAGGCACAGACCCGATTAACCAATCTTATTGCTATGCGGGCAGATGGCGAGCTGTCAAAGGAAGAATATCAAGCCATGAGAAAGCCTATTGATACCGAAATTCAGCAGTTACAGGAGAAATTAAATCAAGCACCCAATGACGAACAGCCGAAACGAGGACTTGAATTAGATGGGATTATCAGCACACTGAATAGGCTGATAGATTTCAGCGGTACAAAGGTAAGCGAGGAAGTCATCAATCAATTTGTATATAGGGTAACGCCAACATCCGATACCACTTTTGATTGGTATGTTAATTTGACTGGAACGGCTGATGTTAAGGCAACCTTTACAGCAGAGGGGCGAAAGAGCAGAGCTGTTGTGAAGTTAGAGGAAATCGAACAGATTTCCTCATTACATAGGAAAGAGAATGAGGACAACGGAATGTTCCTCAAAAACCCCCTTGTTTTTACCTTTCTGCACAGGCTGCTATTGCTGACAAGAAATAATTTCTGAATAAATATTAAAAGAGGTGTAGGAATACA
>VSOH01000002.1:0-21933 GCA_009774735.1 Clostridiales bacterium | reverse complement strand
AAATTTTCTCCTTCACCTCACTTGCTTTAAAATTAAAAATAATATAGAATATAAATAACGTATTATTGCTTTATAGGGGGAGAATTATGAAAATCTTAAAAAAGGCAGCAGCTATACTTATGAGCTGTGCAATGCTCGCTGCGGCTACAACTCCGCTAACAGCATTCGCAGAGTCTGCACAGCAGAACAGGGAGGAAGCTATGGAGCTTAAATTTAATGAAAATGGCGAATTTAAAATTCTTGCTATTGCAGACACTCAGGACACTGACAAACCACAAAAGGAAATGCTGGACATTTTAAACAACACCCTTGATGAGGTTAAACCTGACCTTGTTGTTTTTCTTGGCGACAACACGGCCGGCTGGTGGAAGGGTGTTACAAAGGAAAAAACCGCTACTGCAATCCGCAAATTAATTGAGCCTGTTGACAAAAGGAATGTTCCGTTTGCTATTGTTTACGGAAATCATGACCACGAGGGTCTTTGCCACAAAAGCAATGGCATGACAGAAGAGGATGCAAAAGAATTTATGCTCTCAGTTTATCAGGAATTCCCCACCTGCCTTGCAATTGAAGGGGAGGAAATGACAGGCTGCGGTACATACAATCTTTTAATTAAAGATCATACAGGCACTAAAGATATTTTCAACCTCTGGATGATGGATTCAAATCCATATTATGAAAACGGATATGGATTTGTTCAGCCTGACCAGAGAGATTGGTATATTAAAACCTCAAATGAGCTTAAGGCAGCAAACGGCGGTACTCCGCTGCCTTCACTTCTTTTCCAGCACATTGCAGTGCCTGAGGTTTATCAGCTTGCTGACTCATCGGAGTCCGGAAAAGACGGCTATGTTCACGGAAACACTGCTATGTTCAGGGATAAATATTGGAAAGCCTCATCGAACATTCTGCAAGGAGCCTTTGAGGAGGGTCCTTGCCCTGCTGATGTTGAGCATGATCAGTTTGAAACCTGGAAAAACCAGGGTGATGTCATAGGTGCATTCTTTGGTCACGATCATCCAAATGACTATCTTGGAGAGCTTGACGGAATCAAGCTTTGTGCTGTTCCTGCAGCAGGCTATTACAGCTATGGCTGGAATCACGGTGCGAGAACAATCACACTGCACGAAAACGATTTAACCGATTTTGAAACAGAAATCCTTAAGGCTGATGATATTCTCGGATACGAGGTTAAGCCGGATTATAAAGATAAGCACGGATATTACGAATATAAGACCAAGTTTTTGCCAGGTATTATAGGCGGCACAGCGGGAGCTGCCATCTTGGCCGCAGCCGTTACCGGAATAAGATTATTTATTAAAAAGAAAAAATCAAAATAACAATAAAAAAGGTACAGTCAAATGACTGCACCTTTTTTATTATACCCATTCCTTAATCATTTCAGGGTTTCTGAATATTTCATTAAGCTTGTTGATAAACGGCGTAACATCACCCATATCAAGTGCTCTGTGATCAAAAGCAATTGTAAGCGGCAGCTTTGTACCAACAACAATTTCATCATTTTTAACAACAGGCATTTTCTGCAGCGAGCCGATTGCAATCGCACAAACCTGCGGCGGAATGATTTCGAGCAAAGTGCAGACACCATCCCAGTCCCTGCATATTGAGCCGAGGTTTGACACAGTAATTGTGCCCTGCTCAATATCATGCTTTGTGAGCCTGTCATTCTTCGGTATGGAATAATATTCCTTCTTCGCTTTTCCTTTTAATGTTTTAACCTTATGCTTTCCTGTTTTAGAACCAATAAGACGATTAATTGTCTGAACAACTTTGCCTTGTGCAAGACCTGTTAAAGTATTGTCGAGAGACACCTCAAACATAACCTCATTCATATCGGAATTATTTGCACGTCTTCCACTTTCAGCAATTGCATCTCTCATCTGTGACATTGTCTTAGTGTGCATATCATGCATATTAATTGTCATCATTTCACCGCTCTTCAGTATCATAGGCATTGATATGTTGATTTCTTCAAAGGTCTTTACATTACCCCTCACAAGCCTTCTGTTAAAATCAATATGTGAATTAAGAATGGGGCACGCCTTGAGACCCTCAACAATCACCCTCAGCATTATTGTGTTAAGCGTCAGCTTTGTTTCCTTGTCAGCATCCTTATTGATTTCCTTAACCACCTTTAAAAATTCACTTACCTCCGGCTCAAAGGTAATAACTGCGTGCGGGATAGTTTCCCAGCTTTCGCTGGTCATATTTGATACAATCTTTCTTGCTATGCCAAAGTGCTCTGATTTAGTTACTGTTAAATTCTGTTTCATATTATTATCTCCTTTTCGTTAATTGGTTTTTATTTTCGCTTTCCTCAGCTACAACCAAATTCTAACTAAAATCAGGATAAATTACTACAAACCACGCTTTACATTACCGATATTTTTACGCAACCAATGGTTGCAGACGCCCTAAACACACCAAATTTCAATAATTTGTTGATTACTATAGATAAAAATGATAAACTATTAAGCAGAGGTGACAATTTATGGAATGGGAATTTAATCTGCCGGTTAAGCTTGTTTTCGGAAACGGCAAAAGAAGAGATATAAAAAAATATATTAATGAAATAGGAGGAACAAGGGGTATTCTTGTTTGCTCAAACAGCTTTGCAAAAAACGGCATTGCTGATAAATTTGTTGATATGAGTGATGGACTGATTAAAGGCATTTTCAGCAATGTTCGTCCAAACCCGACAACTGAAAATGTTGATGGTTGTGTTAAGCTTATGAGAGAGCTTAATGCAGACTTTGCTGTAGCACTCGGCGGCGGCTCACCGATGGATTGCTGCAAGGCAGCCTGTGCTATTGCAAAGGGCAATGATGTTATACGTTCATATCATACAGGCGGCAAAGCAATTAATACGGATGAAGTAATCCCAATGATTGCTGTTACCACAACCTCAGGAACTGCAAGCGAGGTGACTAATATTTCTGTTTTAACGGACGTTGGGCTGAATATCAAAAACCCGATGAATGACCCTGCAATGTATCCTAAAATTGCAGTCATCGACCCTGAGCTTACACTTTCCGTACCAAAGCAGATTACAGCATCAACGGGACTTGATGTTCTGGCGCATGCTGTTGAGAGCTACTGGGCAACAATTCATCAGCCTGTCTGCACTGCATGCTCAATTTACAGTGCAAGGCTTGTTTTTGAGTGGCTTGAAAAAGCATATAATAATCCAAATGATTTAACAGCAAGAGAAAAAATGGCAGAGGCGTCTATTGTTGCCGGTGTAGCTTTTTCACACCCCCGCACAACAGGCTCACATGCCTGCTCTTTCCCTTTGACGAATATTTACGGTGTTCCGCACGGAGAGGCCTGTGCCTTCACACTTGATTATTTCATAAAATTCAATGCTGATAATGCTGATGCTGACGGACGAATCACGGCATTTGCACAGGACTGCGGTTTTAAAAATCCTTATGCAATGGCGGATGAAATATCTGCCATGAAAAAGCGAATGGGAATGAAAACCACACTTACGGAAATCGGCTGCACCACAGATGAACAAATACGAGAGCTGACTGAAAAAAGTATGTCCATGCTGATGACAAGAAATCCGATACCGCTTACCGAAAATGACATTTACAAAATGTATCAAGAACTGAAATAGCAAAAAAGTGCACGACTGAATATCGTGCACTTTTTCGTTGTTGACTATAAATTAATATAATGATATAATAAACGTGCCAAACAAAGTTAATAATAAATTCTAATGGAATAGTTTTTATCTTTTGATAAAAATACCGGCTTTTTAAGCAATGTTCCATTGGAATTTGTTTAACTTTGTTTGGCGACATTGAGTCGGTGTTTTTTGTGCGTGGCTCTGTCACGCACTTTTTTATTATTGAAAGAGGGATGAAATTAATGGATCTTGAAACATTCAAATACATTGTATTTGAAGATACAGGCGACTGGTTTTCAGAGGCAGAGCTGAACCAAATGATTGACGAAGAGCTGGCAAAGGATCCAAGCGAGATGGATACAGATTTTGTAGACCTTTGTCTGGATGCTCTTGATGGCAAATTTGATAACGATGAAGAGCCACCTGCGGAATACTTTAATAAAGATTAAGTAATATCACAAGCCTGTCTTTTTTAGTTGTTCTCAGTTCGCTGACAAATTTAAAACGTCCCCATCCACGAACGGATACTATATCCTCCTGCTTAATACGGCAGGAGGTATTTTTTATTTGCCTGCTGTTAATGAAAACCTTGTCACTATTAATCAGATTACAGCTATCCTTTCTTGATAGCTTATATACTGCACTGATGACTGCATCAAGTCTGAGCGAAGGAACAACAAGCTCAGCACTTTTCGGCTCACTAACCGCACCCTGAGGCAATTCATCAAGCGTTTTAATTTTCACCGTTGTATGTTTAACCCTCGTAAGATTCTGTATTATATAATCCTTTATCTGTTCAAGGCAGAATAAATAGGCGGTGTTACCATTCACAAGTATATCACCAAGCAGCTCACGCTTAATGCCCAAATTCATAAGTCCACCCAGAAAATCACGGTGCGTCAAGTTATCCGAAAATTTTTCGGAAACAGGTGAAATCTGCAGCAATGCAACAGGAAAATCTGCTGTGTCGGAATGATCACCAAAAGCAGCAACTATTCTTTCTGCCGTTGGATAACCGCCGAATTTCACACAGGGCAGGTCACTGTTTTCAAGCACACTCTGCTCCTCCATATTAAGGAATTCACTGAAGGTAGTATAATCTCTTTGACAGGCTCTGCTGTAAAGCTCCTTTAATCTTTTTTCAATCATATTCATCCTCGTCAATAACAAAAAGGCTGTCACAAAGACAGCCTTTTATTTGATTTATTCAATTACTTTCTTGTAATCTTTCTTGAGTCCATAAGGTACTGATCATCAGCAGGATAATGGTTTGTATAAGAGATATCAAGTGAAGCACTCTTATCCTTAAGAACTGCAACATTAGCATGGCTAACATTAATGTGAACCTTCATTTCAAAATCGCCGGCAGTAATCTCGTTTGTTGAAGTATTGATTGTAACAGTACCTGTGCCGCCCTTATAGTCAACCACGAAGTTGTCATCAACTGTACCGCTTGAGAATGAAAGAACATCAATTGATGAAACTACTGATGAAATATCACCAAGAGAGTTGAAGAAACGACCCTGTGAATCTTCACCCGGCATTGAAAGAAGTGCAGCCTTAGGCTGAATTGTGATATTGATAGTACCATCATTGTTATCAACAACATTTGCTTCAAGAACATCATCAGCAGTTAAATGAGATACTGTACAATCCATAGCACCATCTGCTCTTGTATCAAGGTCACGAGCACGGTTGCCTGAAGGTGATAAACCGATTACGTTACCGCTGAACAAGCCGCCTGCGATACCGGGAACAAGACTGTCGAGCATTGAATTTGACTTACCCTCAACAAGAAGATTTGAAATATTGAGTTTCTCATCACCAACAAGCTTGTAATAAGTCTTTGTTTCGCCGTTTTCATCATATTCAGCCGTTAAAGTTTTTGTGTATGCATAACACTCGTTGTAATAATTAACAACATCCTCAATCGACTGAAAATCCTTTCCGCCGTATGTACCTGCTGCAAAAGCATCAATTACTGCAACGTCACCGGTATTTTCCTCTGTTGTTGTGTTCTCAACCTTAACCGGCTTAGAAACCATTACAACTGTTGCAACGATACACACAACAAGAACAATTGATAAAATAATATTAAGTGTTTTAAGTCCTGATTTGCGTTTCATATAAATTCCCCTTTTTACAGTGTATTACCTCTACAGTATATTACTTTTCTATAATATACTAAAACGCAATATTTTTCAATAGATTTTTTGATTTTATTTACTAAAAAATATGGATATTTTCGTGCCATAGCCTAATTTACTGTCAACATTAAGCTCTGCTTCGTGTAACTGGGCAATGTGCTTAACAATCGCAAGACCCAAGCCTGTACCGCCTGTTTCCTTGCTCCGACTTTTATCAACCCTGAAAAAACGTTCAAAAACACGCTGCTGATACTTTTCTTCAATACCTATTCCTGTATCCTCAACAACCAGCGTTACGCCCTTTTCATCAGATAAAATATTAACATCTACTCTGCCGTTATCCTTATTATACCTTATTGCGTTATCACAAAGATTATAAATCAGCTCTTCCAGCAGGGATGGATTTCCGTTAACCAAGGTGCTTTCCCCATTCAGTGAAATTGTAACATCCCTCAGCTTAGCATTAATTGACAAAGCCTCTACACATCTGCCTGCAATTTCATAAATATCAACCGAAGTGAAGCTTACAGTATTTTCTTCATCATTTTCCTCAAGCTGTGACAGCTTTATAATATCCTCGCTTACTGATACAAGGCGAAGTGCCTGCTTTCTTATTGTTGCAGCAAACGGCTTAATGTCCTCATCCTTGGCAATACCTGTTTCAATAAGCTCGGCATAGCCTGCAATAGATGTAAGCGGTGTTTTAAGCTCGTGGGAGAGGTTAGCCGTGAACTGCTTTTTTTGCTTGCTTAGTGCTTTCTGCTTTTTCTTTTGTGCTTTAAGCTCAGAAATAAATGGCTGCAGCTCTCGGAATCCTTTCAGCGCTTCAAGATTATCAGGATTTTTTCCAAGTCTTTCTATGGGCTCAACAATACTTTTTGTTATTTTAAGGCTTACAAGCACTGCACACACTACTGCTGAAACCAACACCGCAAGAACAGCCACAGCAAGCTCTGCTATTTTTTTGCTGCTGAGCACATCAATATAGGACTGAAATACCAGAACAATAAGCAATGCTGTTAAAAATATAAGAAAAGCTCCGAATGCGAGCAGTTTTTTCAAGGTTTGTCCTGTCATTTAATCACCAACCTTGTAACCGACATTTCTTATAGTCTTAATATATTCTCCGGCACTGCCAAGCTTTTTCCTCAGGGACTGAATATGAACATCAACTGTTCGGTTGCCCTGCTCAAAATTGTATCCCCACACAATTTCCATAAGCCTGTCACGTGACAAAACGATATCCTCATTTCTGATAAGCTGTTTTAAAATTTCATATTCCTTATATGTAAGCTCTGTCTCAGCACCATCAACAAGGACAGTATGTCTGTTTTCGTCCAGCAAAATACTCTTGTATCTAAGCACGTTTTTTTTGCCTCGGTCAAGACGGCGCAGTATTGCTTTTACTCTTGACACCAATTCCATTACGCCAAAGGGCTTTGTAATATAATCGTCTGCCCCCATATCAAGTCCCTTTACTGCATCAATTTCACTTGTTTTTGCTGTAACCATAATAACAGGAATATTACAGTAAAGTGCAGAATTTCTGATTTTGCTTAAAATATCAAGTCCATCCTCATTAGGCAGCATAATATCAAGAAGTATGATATCCGGCACTCTGCCTTCCATAGCAGTCATAAGCTCCCTGCCATCGGCAAAACCTGATACCTCAAACGATGCATTCTTAAGTGCGTACACTTCAAGCTCACGGATAGATGTATCATCCTCAACAATATATACAAGTTGCTTTTCTTCCATAACACATTACCTTACTGCAATGAATATTTATTAAGATAGTTTTCAAAGTTCTTCATAAAGGTTTTATTTTCAGCAGTCTTAACACCTTTAAGATAACTGTGTGTCTGATAGCTTCCCTGTGACAGCTCAATAATACAGACAGCAAGATTTGAGCAGTGATCAGCAATTCTCTCAAAGGAATTTACAATATCAAAGAACAGCATACCATTTTCGACAGAACATTCACCCTCCTCCATACGCTTGGAGTGCTTTGCACGAAGCTCTGCCTTAAGATTATTGATAACCTGCTCCAGCGGTTCAATTGTCCGCGCCAGCTCAATATCATCATTGATGAAGGCTGAGGTTGAATTTTCTACTATTTCCTTAACGGCACGAGCCATTATATCGAGCTCTCTGTTGGCATCGTCGCTGAAATGTATTTTGTCCTTATGCATTTTACGCTTGGTTTTTAAAATATTAACACCGTAATCACCGATACGCTCAAAATTACCGATTGCGTGTGACAGCTTGCTGAGCCGCATAGAATCGTAAACACTTAAATCCATTGTACTGATTCTTACAAGATATGTTTCAAGCTCATCCTCAAAATTGTCAATAAGCTTTTCATTCGATTTGATTTTTTCATCCTTACTTCTGTTATACATCTTAATAAAATCAAGACACAGCAAGATGTTCTTCTGTGCAAGAACTGCCATTTCATCGCACTTTTCCTTGGTTTTGTCAAGTGCATATGACGGAGTGATAATAAATCTTTCATCAACAAGTGCTGTTTCTGCTGACTTTCCGGATTTCTCTGACTTTTTATCATCATTCTTATCCTTAATAATTAAGCACATAAGCTTTTCAAGCTGCTTGCCGAAGGGGAATAGAATTATTGTGGCAAACACATTGAACAATGTGTGAATTACAGCAATACCGACAGGACTGACCGTATTTTGAATAAAAGGCAAGCCAAACAATGCATCAGCACCATAGAAAAGTGCCATGGCAACAATAACACCTATAACACTGAAGGAAAGATAAACACCTGCTGTTCTTTTTGCGTTTTTATTTGTTCCTATTGATGACAGCAAAACAGGAACACAGGAGCCGATATTCTGACCAAGAATAATCGGGAATGCCGCACCTACGGAAATTGCACCTGTTGTTGAAAGTGCCTGAAGAATACCTACTGATGCAGATGAGCTCTGAATAGCTGCTGTTAAAATCGCACCTGCCGCAACACCCAGCAGAGGATTTGAAAATTTAGTTAAAATACTTGTAAATTCAGGAATTTCCTTTAGCACCGCCATAGCATCACTCATAGTAGTCATACCGATCATAAGTGTACCAAAGCCCAGAAAAATAGAGCCGACGGTCTTTTTCTTTTCATTTTTAAAGAACATTACAAGAATAATGCCCACAAATGCAAGAATAGGAGCAAAAGAGCTTGGCTTTAAAAGACTCAGAAAAATATTTGTACCCTCAATACCCGCCAGCGACAAAATCCAGGCAGTAACTGTTGTACCGACATGCGCACCCATAACAATGCCGATAACCTGACTAAGCTCCATAATACCACTGTTAACAAAGCCGACTACCATAACCGTGACCGCACCTGACGACTGTATTATAGCCGTAACAACCATACCAAGCAAAACACCCTTTATTCTGGTGTTGGTCATTTTTTCAAGTATTCCCTCAAGCTTACCTCCGCTCATTTTTTCAAGGCTGGAACCCATTGTGTTCATACCAAGAAGAAAAAGTGCAAGTCCGCCTATAAGGGTCAAAATGTTAAATATTGTCATATTCCCGCCCCTTGTTTTTAAAATCAGCTCATATAATAAATATATAGAGTTAAATTATAATACAGTTCATGTTAAATTCGTGTTAATTTTTCAAATTCTGCCAGCCTTATTCGCAATAAACAGGCGAGGTGATGGCAAGAGGAACAGACTTACCGTCAACAGTTCCCCAAAGTTCTGCACGATACCAGTGCTTTTTTTCCATTTTCAGCATAACGTGCTTTTCATTATATCGGGTTTCAAGCACAACCTTTCCGCCGTTTGAAATAACCTTTATTGTCTTATAAACAACAGATTCTTCACCTGCATCCTTTTCACGTGAATGAAGATCGGTAAAAAAGCTGAAAGTATAATTTCCTCTTTTCACTGTGTCACCGATTGTATATGTATTTCCGTGTCTGTGAATTCTGAAAAAGAATTTAGCGCCTGTTGAAACAACAGTTTTTCCCATTCTTATTCCTCTGAGTGCATTCTGAGGAGTAGGAGCACCTTCAATATCAATATAGGTGCAGCCATAATGACCCTTGCTTTCGGGTCTGTGCCAATCCCTGCCGTAGCTTGCGGCAAGTCTGTAGCCTTTGTCAAGCAGTGAAGTCCACAGAGCAACGGATTTAACATTCTCACTGCTGATTTTATTCATATCCTCATGCCAGATTTCAATGTAATCCACATTGCTCCAATCCCTGACATTGAATTCCCATCTTCCGCCTGTGCAGACAGGAGATCCCATCTGATACGGATGAGCCACACCGACCAAGCCTCCGCAGGCTTTAATCTGCTTTATTTTTTCGTCAATATTATCAGGTACAGCATCACGCCAGTCAACAAATTCACCAGCACCCAAAACAAGCATATGACCGAAATAAGTGGTCCATTCAATGCCCCTTATTGCAGGAACAACAGAATCGTCAAGCTCATCCCAGCCGGACATTGTGTTGTGGTCTGTTAACGCAATTAAAGAAAGGTGGTTTTCTTTTGCAGCCTCCTGCAGCTCCTTGACACTGAAATCTCCGTCGCTATGCAAGGTATGGCAGTGCAATTCACATGGTAAATAACTCATTTACTCCACCTCTCCTTCAACAGTGATTACATAATCTACATCACAACATACACAATGAACATTTAACATAATGTCCCATTCGCCTGCTTCGGGCTTGCCCTTAATAAATCCCGGCGAGGCATAGTCCTCACTTAAAATATGCTCCTGCTCATTCGCCTGCCTGTGTGCAGCACCTCGGTACTTGCCGTTTTCATCAACAGAAATTGTTATCAGATTTTTTACCGGCAGATAATCTGCAGGCTTTCCCACAAGTGTTTCATCATATTTATCAAAGCAATCACGTATTACAGCAACTGCTCTTTCTCTGTTCTCTAATATCTTTGGTGAATAGCTGTATTTAATAATCAGCCTATCCAAATTTTCCGGCACATCAAATCTGTGGATAAGATTCGTTTTATCGTTGGCAGTTGTTATTTTGCCTTTGGTTGAAAAAATTAACATAACATCCCCCTGAAAATGGCTTTATATAATTAATTATAGAATAATAAGTTGATATTTTCAATTGATATTATTTCACAAAAATGTTATAGTGTTTTTGGTGATAAATATGAATTTAAAATCATGGATGAAAAATATTGACGATCACACAGAGGTGCTTCGACTTAATTTAGCCGGAACGCACGACTGTGTGACAAAATATGTTCAGTTTTCACACATTTCAAAATGCCAGAACCTGAATATATACGAACAGCTCTGCATTGGAATAAGAGGACTTGACATCAGAGTTCAGTCCAAAGGCAGCAGACTTGGTATGGTACATGGTGCAGCAAAGGCTTTTAACACGCCCAATCATTTCGGCAGACAGATGGATTTAGCCGATGTGCTTGAACACTGCTATCGTTTTTTATCTGAAAATCCAAGCGAAACAATTATTTTTCAGTTCAAAAATGACAGCGGCACCGAAATGGAGCATTGCTTTGACATCCTGTTTCATCGCTATATCAAGGATAACAAAAGCAAATGGTATCTTGAAAACAGAAGTCCGCTTATGAACGAAGCACGGGGAAAGATAATTCTTATCCGACGCTGCAAAATGCTTCAGAGCAACGAATACAATCAGCATAACACAGGTATTGACTTTTCAAAATGGTTAGAACAGGATAAAGCGGTTCCCGAAGCACTCACCCTGAAAACAAATGGTAAAAACGAAATGACCTTTGTTATTCAGGACAGGTATAAATATAAACCGAAGCCACGCTGGCACGATTGCATTATGCCATTTCTCAATTCAATGACCGATTTCAACGGTACATATATTATTAATTACCTTTCAACAGCAGGTGGTTTTAAAGGACCATATAATAATTCAAAATATATTAACCCTGAATTTATGAAATATCCGTTGAAAAACAATATTTACTATGGTATGATTTACGTCGATTTCCCAACCACTGAGCTGGTTAAAAAAATAATAAGAACAAATTTCAGGTGATAAAATGAAACAAAGTGATATTAACATTCGTGACCCTTTTGTTTTAAAAGAAGGTGACACCTATTATCTTTACGGCACAAGAGCAAAGGACTTCGGCAAGAATGTAAGCGGATTTGATGTTTACACATCAAAGGACTTGATTAATTTCAGTGAGCCGAAGGTATGCTTTAACTCGGAAAAATGGAATATGAACAGAGAGGTCAACTGGGCACCTGAGGTACACAAATATAATAACAGCTATTATATGTTTGCCACTTTCACAAAAGAAAACGGACTCAGAGGTGTATATATCTTAAAATCCGACAGTCCTGAAGGCGAATTCAGCCCCCATTCAAAAGGAGCAGTCACGCCTGACGAATGGGAATGTCTTGACGGAACACTTTATATAAATAAGAACAACGAGCCGTATCTTGTTTTCTGTCACGAACACACCCAGATAATTGACGGCACAGTATGTTACATAAAACTGAGTAATGATTTAACACACTGCGTTGGTGAGCCTGTTTATCTGTTCAGCGGTTCAACTCCTGAATGGGCTGACAAAAAGCCTGCGGGTGAACACTACATTACAGACGGACCATTTATGTACAGAACTACCGGCGGCGAGCTGCTTTTAATCTGGTCAACCTTTGTTAATCATATGTACTGTCAGTGCGTTGCAAAATCATCCAACGGCGAGCTTGATGGTGAATTTATCCATCTTCCGCCAATCATCACAAACGATGGTGGACATGGAATGATTTTTAAGGCGGATAATAAGCTTTATTTAACCTTCCACACACCAAATAAATCCCTTGAAGAACATCCAACCTTTAAGGAGCTTATCGACACAGGTAAAAGCATAATAATAAAAGAATAAATGATTAAAAGCAGGTCAGTGACCTGCTTTTTAATTTAACCGATTATTCCTTTTTTAGTGAATATAGTATAGATTTTATGAACAATCAGGAACAATGTGTAGCCAATAACTGCAGCAACAACAACATCTGTTAAATAGTGAGCGCCCGCTACAAGTCTTGAAACAGCAACAAGAATTACATAAGCAGCACTGAAAGCAAACATAAACGGTGCGAATTTTTTTAGCTTTTCAAAAGCAAGGCACAGCGGGTATGTTAAAAACATTGTACAGCAATAGGCAGTATGACCGCTTGGGAATGAATTAGAATGCTTATAAATCATCATATCATTGCCCTTTTTATACCATGGTGCATACTGACCATAATTGGTATACTTGAGCATTTCTCTTTCAAGGTCAGCCTTCTGACCATTACTCATTCCGCTTTCATCAACCTTGCCGTTTGAATATGCAACCATTTCACGAAAACGGACACGACCGGTTATGTCCTTGCACTCCTCAACAAGCTTGTAACAAATACCAAGAAGAATACCTGCAAGTGCCAACGCTTCAAGCTTTCTGAGTTTGGCTTTGTCAATTTTTCTGCAGGCAAGAATTACAACAGCACTCAGCACAGCACATACAATAAAGTAAAACCACTGGGGCATATCAGCAATATCCAAATCTGCAAGAATATTTTTAAGCACATTTTCAACCAGCTTTTTCCATCCGATAACAGAAAGCACATAAAATAATACTGCTGTGAAAATATTGAAAATAGTATTGCAAACCTTATAAGCCTTAGTCTGCGTATTATCAACAGGTCCTATAAACGGAATGACCTTGCCTGTAATTTCAAGTGATTCGTTAAGATCATGCCTGCTGAGTATAAGAACAGTAAATATCGGACCCCACATACCCCAATAAACAAACTGACTGAACTGTTCAATACCTTTAACAAGAATACTTTCCGGGTAAAAAACTGCTTTGTCAATCTGAAGGTCTAAAAACGTGCCGACTAT
Organism: Clostridiales bacterium; assembly: GCA_009774735.1. Lineage (GTDB taxonomy): Bacteria > Bacillota > Clostridia > Oscillospirales > Acutalibacteraceae > Eubacterium_R. Next base: position 8,240 of record VSOH01000002.1, on the reverse strand, counting down.
CATAAGCACGAATGCAACTGCATAAAATACGATTGAAGCTATAAATACTCGTTTAAAGCTTTTTTCTTCATTAAGCCTTTTCTTTAAATCCATATTACACCTCTGTAATCAGCTAAATTATATAATATTATATTAACAGATTATATTCAATTTAACAAGACCTATATATAAAATTATAAAAGACACCCACGAAAAAAATCGTGGGTGTCTGCTGTTTAACCTAAATCCTTCAAAAGCTGTGCAAAATCCTTGGCATTAATATTTCCGTCATTTACAACATCAATACACTCATCAAAGTTTTTATCGCCTGTTTTGCTGTTGACTATTGAACTGAAGCTTACGTTATAGCTATGGCCGCAACTGCCGCAGCGAACTGTCACCATATCCTTATCAGCATCTATTGCATAAGGTACATAGCCGTGACTATCCTTCCAGATAACATAAACATCCATATCCTCATTAACCGAGGTTATATCACCGCTCCAGCTTTCAAATGTTTTACACTGAGGTGTTTCCGTAATCTGCACAGGCTGTGCAGCCTCTCCTGCGGGCACCATATGAATACCAAGCTTATTCTCCATTGCTTCATCAGCAAAGAAAGCAACCTGATAAAAATCACGGGTAACATTGATCGTTACATCCATATTCTGTGAATTTTCAAGCATCGGATAACATTCATAGGTTATTCCATCCTTAATCCGGTCAACATCATATGCAACAAACTGATCACCCTGAAAACCTGAACCATCTTCAAAAGCGTCAAGTGAACAGCCTCTGTAATTGGTATTGCTGTTCAGGCCTTTGCCGCTGAACGGAACAACGATCTTGTTACCGTTCGGCACTGCTTTAACAGTAACAGACTGATTTCCTATTTCATACTGAGTTACACCATCCAAAGCAGTTCTGCTCAAATCAAGTGAAGTCAGATGATTCTGCTGGCAGTTGATTTCATTTAAGCTTGTGTTGCTTGATAAATCAAGCCTATCAAGCTCGTTCTGGTGACAATACAGACTCCGTAAACCGGGCACACCGGACAAATTAAGCTTTTCAAGCGAATTTGCATAGCAATTAAGTGATTCAAACTCCGTACTCATAGGCAGAATAATGTTAGTTAAAACATTATCGGAGCAGTTAACCGTAAGCAGGGCTGTATTATAGCTTAAATCCAATGTTGCTAAGTTGTTACCCTGACATGTGAGCAGGGTTAAATTCATAAGCCCTGACACATCCAGCGTATTCAAGCCTAAGCCGCCGCATCTCAGCATTGTAAGACTTGTAAAATATTCAACGCCCTTAAGATTATCAATTGTTTCAACAGGATCGCCGTTTTCATCAATATCAATTCTGCCTGAAAGGTTCATATAAGTGGCACTGCGCTCAGCCACACTTAAATAACCGTCTTCATTCCTATCATAAACATCTGCAACAATACGTCTGAAAACAGGGTCCGGGAAGGTGCTTTCATTAATTTCAACACCATCCACACCAAAGGCAAACGGTGCTACCCAAAAAACGGATAAGCACAGCACCATCGCCAAAAGCAGTGACAAGCTTTTTTTTATTTTTTTATTCAGCATTCTTTTCAGCCTCCTTAGGTTGTTATTGTAAGCGTGAAGGAAGCTTCCGCTGTTGAACCATCAGCATTTGTTACCTTACATTTAATTGTTGTCGCATTTGAACTGCGGAATTTGCCTGCACTGGTAAGTGCAATAACACCTGTTGTTTTATTGACAGTGATGTAGCTTGATGCCGAAGAGGTATATTCCACGCTTACGATCGCATTTGCATTTGCAGGAGTAGGAATATAACCGACTGTAATCGGCTTATAATTTCTGTACATTGCACCGCATCCGGTCTGTGCATAGGAACCGTTGATTTCCTCACCATTTGCTGTAAGCACCAATGAAGTTACAGGAATAATCTTATCAATAATGCTCAATGTATAATTTGCAGTATACGCTCTGTCATAATCATCGACAACAAGCACGGATAATACTACCCTGCCTTCCTCGGCAGTCTTGGTTATTTCAATATTATTTCCGTTAACGGATACATCCGCACCTTCCTGACTGTCAACAGTAATGCTTGTGCTCTTAACCATTGCACCCTCATTCAAAGTGAGTGCCAATGCAGTTTGTGAGGTTTCAAAATCAACCTGAACAACAGCACCGTTTTTAATTATGTCATCACCCTGAGTCAGGCTGATTTGCGGAACAACAAATTCGTTACCTGCAAGCCTTGAGGTAGCTTCAGTCAATGCAAGACAGGCATCATCCATTGCAGCCTGTGATGCATAAACATCGGCATAAACTTCCTTGGCATCATTGAGTGCTGCGTTAAAAGCAGTACCATACTCATAGGCATAATCTGTATATGTATACTTTTCAGCCTCATCAATAGCAGCCTTAAGTGCTGTGCTGTCCCATGTGGTAAACGCATTTATTGTTGCAGTATAACCGCCGTCTGTTGTTGTGGCTGTAATCGTTACCATGCCCTGCGTATTGAAGGTTACAACACCGCCGTCATCAACTGATGCAATCGAAGGGTCACTTGATGTATAAGTACATGTTTTAACGAATGATGATGCAAGTGCATTTCCGTTTGTATTTGTAATAGTCGGTGTAAGAATCACCTGAGCCGCAGGTGCACCATATACCATTTCTTTATCAAAACTGATACCTGTTACACCATATCTTGCAAATGTTACATAAACAGAATCCGTACAGGTATAACCAAATACATTTGTTACTGTGCAGGTGATTTTTGCACTGCCTGCAATTGCTGATTTATTTGTAACAACACCATTTTCATCAACAATAATATTTGAATTGGATGATTCATAGCTGATTTCAGAATAAACAGCTTTTTCCGCATTGAATACCGGCTTAAGTATTATTTCTCTTCCGTTAATCATTACACCCGTATAACGGATATAACCGTCATTGACAGTTTCAACACCCTCGGACTCTTCAGCAGTAAGCTTAACTGTTGTAACTGCAATATATCTTACCAGACCGTTATATGCAGCATCAAGTCTTGCCTCCATATCGTCAACCTCTGCCTGGGTTGCTCTGGCATCACTAATCATTTTCTGTGCTTCGGCAATAACAGCAGAAAGCTCATCCAATGATTCCTTGGTATAAGTATAACCATCCTTAACATTCTGTACAAGCTCATAATATGTGCTGCTCTTTTCAATGAGCGGTGCAAAGTTGGTTGAAACATTAACAACAACAGTATCTGTAAATCCGCCGTCAATTGTTTTACCGGTTATTTTGGCTGTACCCTTTTCAACAGGAATCAGATTACCATCTGCATCAACCTTAACAACACTTTCATTATTTGAGCTCCAGATAATATTCTTAAATTCGGGATCACCTGAAATTGTATATTCAATCGGTGACGGAGCCGCATCGGCAAGAATATTTTTATTTACATCTGTAATATCAAAGCCTGTGCAGACCTTATCACTAAGTAAAACATAAATTGTTCTTGTTGTTACTCTGTCATAATCATCAACAATCGTTGCTGTAAGAATTGCCCATGCACCATTGTCATGACCGTCATCAGGTGTAACCTTTACGGAATTACCGCTTATTTCTACCTTTGCCTTATAGGAATCGTCAGTATTCCAGCTTGTTGACTTAACCATTGCAGCTGCAGGGTCTGAGGATGCTGTAAGGGTTATCCAATTATAATTATTATAGTTTGAATAATCCTTTGACAAATCAATAGATACAGCATCATTTGCACCGACTGTACCGCTTGATACCTGTGAAGAACTGCCGATTAACGGCTTCTTGGTGGTTGTATAATCAATCTTAACCGAATCAGCAAAAACAAACGGATGCTGTGACATAGCCTCATATGCAGCATTCAGATTGTCAGTTGCCCGGTCAATCTGTTCCTGTGAGTAGGTTACATCGTTCATTGCACGCTCTGCTTCCTCATAAGCATCTGTGAAGTCCTTGCCGTATGCTAAAGCATAGTTTTTGTAATCAATATCCTTGTAATCATCAATTGCTTTTTTCAGAGCAGTTCTGTCACCATTTGTAGAAACAACACATTCAGCAGAAATACCGCCGTCATATGACACTGCTCTTACAATAGTTGCACCGGTGCTTACAAATGTAACAACACCATTCTGATCAACTGTTGCAATGGACTCATCATCACTCTCCCAGTAATAATCCTGAATGCTTGCTGCACCAATATGTGCCAAAGATGAGCCGGTAGGATATACCGTACAGCCTAACTTATATGTTGTACCGACTGCACCGGAAATACTTTCCTTTGAAAGACCGAGAGATGTTACGGGAACGAACGAGAAGGATACCCAAACCGTATCGGTAAACACATTTCCGTAATGGTCGGTTACATAGCAGGTAATTAAACCATAACAGCTTTTATTTGATGTTGGAGAACATCTGCCGTCATTTGTAACAGAAATATCCGTAGTTGATGATTCCCAGCGCACCTTATCATAAGAAGCATTATTCGGATAAAGTCTTACATTAAGATCAAGAACCGCATTTTTGTAAGTAAGACCCTCTTTAAGTAAACTTAAATCATACTGATAGAATTCCTGAGTCTGCTCACCATCAAGGTAAAGCTCAATATTCTGAATATAATTATATTTCTGTAATGATTCGTATGCGCCCTTGAGCTCATCATACATTTTATTAACTTCAGCCTGTGAGCTGTTGGCAGCATCTAACATCTGCTGAGCCTTTGCCATTGTTTCAGTATAAACTGCCCAGCTGTCAGGATAGAAATTAGCACTGTTGAGTGCTAAATCATTATACTGCTTAACAAGCAAATCAAGTGCAGTATAATTTGTAACAACATTTACAGTACATTCTGCAGTCTTTCCGCCATCATATGTAGTTGCGGTAATAATGCAGTTACCGCCTTCAATAAAGGTAACGACACCATTCTGGTCAACTGTTGCTATTGACGGATTGCTTGAGCTCCAGTAAACCGCAGTATTGCTTGCGCCGCCTACAACTCCGACAGGCTTAGGCGTTACTGTTGCCTTAAGTGTTGCAGTTTCTCCGATTTTACCGCCATCAATTGAGGTTCTGTCAAGCGTAACACCCGTTGCGGCTGTTCGTGAAAACGCAACGAAAACACTGTCGCTTATGCTTTCACCCATATAGTCTGTAACAGTACAGGTAATGATTGCAGAGCATGCTTCATTTTTTACAGGCTTGCAGATACCGTTTCTGTCAACAGAAATATTTGGATTTGAGGATGTCCACTCAATGGAGTTGTACATTGCATTGGCAGGCTTTATACCATAATCGAAATCATAGCTGTAATTTCTGTAGTCGGAAACTGAGCCGACATTAACAGTAATATAATCACTTTCAAGCTCTGCTGAACCCTTGTCGAGGATATCAACACCTAAAATACCTACAAACCCGCCAAGCTTATAGAAAACATTCAAAAGCTCTTCTGCATAAGTGTTGCAGGCTGTTTGTGATGCCATTGGCTGATCATACAAAACTGCATATGCAAGGTCAAGCTTATGCATATATACTTTATATAATGATGCATTGTCCTTTGTTCTTGTAACAACAGTTTTGTCACAAAGACTGACAATGTTCTTCAGGTACTCCTTATCAGGGTAAACAGTTACCTCACAGGTATCCATAATACCACCGTCTGCAGAAACACAATAAAGAGTTGCTGTACCTACATCAACACCGTTAACAACAGCATCTTTGTTATCATTGTTTTTCGGAGTAACAGTGAAAACACTTTCATCACTTGAATACCAGTTACACTTGTAGCAGGCTGAATATGAGCCGTCTGTACCCTTTTTAAAATCAATATCATGAAGAACATCTACTGATTTACCATTAATAACATCAAGTGTACTGATTTTATTTTTATTTGAATCAACTATTTTATTGCCGTCATCGTTAACGGTATTTTTAGAAACACAAACAGTTACAAGATTTGACCTGATTGTTCCGTCAGCTGATACTGCATAAATATTAAAGCTATCGGCAACCTCATGACCGGCCTTCTGTTTTACTGTTGTCTGGTGCGTATCGGATGAAAACTCCGATTCATAATACCCATTATCAACTACCCATGTTAAATTCTGATTTGTAGCATTTTCAGGATAAACGGATGCATTAATGACAGCACCAATACCTGCATATTGTGTGCCTGCACTGACTGAAACATAGGTCTGTGCTTCGCCGTTAACATCAACAACATTAGGCGTCTTCATGCTGCTTGCAATACCAACTGCCTTTTCGGGCGTTATTTCAATGCTTTCAACAGGGATACCATTTGTAATCTCCATTGTTTTAATGAAGCTGTTAAATTCCGAGAATGAACCGTTAGAAAGATAAACACCTGTCTGCGCCTTAAGAACAATTGTGGTAATACCGCCACTGTTAACAACATAGTGACCCTTTGAGTCAATAGTACCTCTGCCGTCGGTTGCAGGATTTTCCGCATCTGCCCAGGCATATGTTGTATTACCCTCTTCGTCCTCACCTGTTACAACACCCCAGGTAATATAAAGATTATCTGAGGTTGCCGTTCTCTTCGGGAAAATGGTGTAAGAATAATCGGTTTCCATACCCATTTCAAGATACTTTTCACCGCTGATTTCTACGTCTGACAATGGCTTACCGAGCTTACCAACAACCTTGACTGTATATGATCTTTCAATATTGTTAGCGGCTGAAACAGCATAAATCGTACAATCTTGTCCTGCTGCACTGCCCAACGCACCATACTGACCGGCATCTCGGCCCATAATCACACCTGTTTTTGGATCAACACTTGCAATTGAAGGGTCTGATGAACGCCAGGTAATATCACTTGTATCGCCTGTACTCGGCTGAACATCTGTGATTGAAAGCTGAATTTCACTACCTTCCTGCACCTGTGTTGCACCGTCGATTTTAAAATCAGTGACCGGCTGTGCCTCAACAACGGTAAATGTGATTTTATCATTATACGCAAACTGGAGAACAAGGTTACCGATAAGCTTTGCAGCAGTAGCAGTCAACTTAACAGGATCCGTTGCTCCGCCGGCAATATCAACAATTGCGAAGCAGGCATCAAGAATTGCAGCAAGAACATTTCTGTTCATATCAATTCCGATATACTTAATGAGAATTTCTGCAACCTTGTCACTGTCAATCATTTCGCCGTTGATTTCATAGAACTTATTGATAAGTGCAAGTATGTTCTGAATTACCTGCTCGGTATCAGGCGATACCATAATGGTAACCGTACCGGGATTTTTGAATGTAACAAGACCGCTGTCATCAACAGTGGCTACAACCTTACCCTGATCAAAAACAGATGTACTCTTAACAGAATAAATACAGCCATACTCAAGTCTTACAGGTGTGGTAACTGCATAAAGCTGACAGGTTGAGCCTACTGCAACAGTAGTATTAATCTGTGACTTATTTGTGATATGTGTACCGTTCGGAAGGAAATTTGCATACCACTCATTATTTCTTGTAACGCAGATACGAACATAGTCATCTGCAAGCAGAGTTCCGTCAGCAGCATAAAGCTGAACGTGAATGTTTGAATTAATATTATCAAGATAATAACGCAACGACTCAATAAGTTCGCCTTTGTAGGATTCAACCCACTTAGCGAGCGGTGAATCCGCACCGAAGGCTGCATCAACAATGGCAATAATTGCATCTGTATCCATTGTGTCAACATTAACCTTATCATTGAACAGAACTTTTTCCAATCCCTTGGCAATAAGACTTCCGACAAGCGGAATTGTTTTAACCTCATTGTCAATCCAGGTATGGATTACGGCACCCTTTGATGAGTCAAATGCCTTAACAACACCCTCCTGTGTTACATCAACAAGCGTAGGTGTTTCACTATACCATTTAACATAGCCGTTATCAGGCATAACCGTATCAATCAGCTTATACGTAAGCTGCAGCTCATCGCCCTCGACCATATACTCAATATAAGTTACCTCTTCGCCCTCATCATTAATCATTGTAGAAGGAACGATTGTGTCGGTTTCCTTGTAGAAAAGCTCAATTGTATGATACCCTTCTACACCGTCACCTGCAAATGCCGATACTGCAGGAATTAATCCTGTGAAAGCCATCAGCACTGCCAGAAGCACACTGAGCAGCCGCTTTGTAAGTCGTTGTTTTTTCATAACCTTTTCTCCTTGTCGACGGTTTAATATACAAAATGTAAAACCAAAGTATACAATTATACTA
>VSOH01000199.1 GCA_009774735.1 Clostridiales bacterium | reverse complement strand
GTGTACTCGTTATACCGCTTATGTACAGCTATTTTTACCTGAGTGCCTTCTGGGACCCATATGCAAGGCTTGATGATGTGCCCGTTGCTGTGGTCAATCTTGACAATGGTACACAAATTAACAATGAACAAAAAAATATCGGTAATGAAATATGTCAAAATCTGAAAGATGACGGATCACTTAAATTTGTATTTACTGACGAACAGGATGCAGATGAAGGTGTACTCGGCAATAAATACTATGCAGCAATAATTATTCCAAAGGATTTTTCTGCATGTGCGTCAACAGTGTCCAAAGATACTGAAAAACTTCACAATTCAATTGTTTACAAAGCCAATCAGAAGAAAAATTATCTTGCCTCACAGATTATAGGTTACGCTATGCCTACAATCAAGGAAAGTGTAAATTCAAGTATTGACGAGGAAATAATTAATACTCTGTGTGACAAGCTAAACAGCGTACCGGATAAAATGAAGGAATTGCAGAATGGATTTGATCAGCTATCCGATGGTTCAGGCAAATTGACAGATGCAGCGTCAAAACTGAACAGTGGGGCTAAGGAATTAAACGAAGGTACATCTGCACTTTTTAACGGAAGCAAGCAAATTACATCAGGTTCATTTGATTTAAGAAACGGACTTGTAAAACTGCAGTCCGGAACAATCTCACTTGAAAATGCTGCCCCTGCTCTTGGTAACGGAATAAATTCGCTCAATACAGGTGCAAAAGAGCTTAACAGTGGTTTGAATACAATAACACAAAACAATACAGCTTTAAATAACGGTTCGGCCCGGCTTTATGAAGGCAGCGATACATTAAACAGCAGAATAAAAATATACACACAGGGGGTTACCGCCTGTGAAAATGGTGCAGCAAAACTCAGCGACGGAATAAAAACCGCTGCACTGGGAGTTGACCGTGCTGCTGCAGGTGTTGACCTTTCTGTAAAGGCACTTGATGAAAAGGCCGATAATAACAGCCTTGATGCTCTTGATAAGGGAACAGACACACTAAACAATGCAGCCGCTGCTCTTAACGCAAATTATGCAAAGGCAATGGAGTATCTCAGACTATATCAGCAAACAGGTGCAGAGGCTTATTTAAACGGGGCGGTTCAGTATTTCAACGGTATTGAAAAAAGTCTGCCTATGCTTACTGAAGGAACAGAAAATTTAAGCACTAATGTCAAAACACTGACAAACGGAATGAGAGAGGTAAAAGCAAACACTGCTGTTCTTCAGGACGGACTGCACCAGCTCCGGAATGGATTTGGAAATGCTGATAATCCTGATACACTAATCGGAGGTGCTGAAACATTAAACAAAGGTCTGAATACCTTAACAGAAAATAATACCGCACTGATAGATGGTTCTTCCGCTTTGGTAAAAGTTGCTGAGAATTTGTCAGGAGGTATCAAAGCATATACAAATGGTGTTAATTCAGCACGTGACGGAGCATCAAAACTTGCCGAGGGCACAAATAAATTAAATTCAAACGTCCCTGTGTTAACATCAGGTATTAAAGAACTGTCAAATGGAGCAACCCAATTGACTGACGGCTCCAAAACACTTAATAACGGCAGCAGCAGTGTAACTGATGGTGCAAAAAAACTTAATGAAGGTATGACCACCCTGAAAAACGGCACAGATGCAATGCTTGACGGAACTAAACAGCTTGACAGCGGTATCAACACTGCTGCCGAAGGTGTGGACAACAGCATTGTTGATACAAATAAGGAGCTCAAGGCATTGGCAGGTCTTGCTGAATACGGAGCAGAACCGGTTACAATCGAGAATGAATATATTCAGCCTGTTGCAAATTACGGCTCTGCATTTGCACCATACTTTATGGGTCTTTCACTATGGGTTGGCGGACTGATGATTTTCTTCGGTATTTATCTTGATTACAACAAAAAGATAAAAAAACTCACCAAAGATTCTGATAAGCCGATAATAAGAGAAATAAGCTTTTTAGCAATCAGCTCATTACAGGGTATTGCTCTTGCTTTTGTAATCCAGGTTATTTTAGGAATTACCGTTAACAATCCCCTGCTTCTCTATTTCTCCTGCTGGATTACCGCTCTTGCTTTTATGTCAATAGTTCAATTTTGCATTGTACATCTTGGCAGCGGCGGAAAATTCATTGCACTTCTTCTGCTGATTTTACAGCTTACATCCTGTGCAGGAACATTCCCGATTGAAACTCAATCAGCCTTTTTCCGGACAATATACAAAATTCTGCCTATGTCATATTCAACATTACTGTTCAAGGAGGCAATCAGCGGAACCGCAGGCAGTGAAGCATTAAGATGCTCTCTTGTTCTTCTGACTTACTTCGCAGTATTTATGATAGTCAGCGGAATCTGTCATTTCGTCAAAACAAAAAAATCAAAAAGAAAATATGTTGAATTAACAGCATAAATCACAAAAGACCTTGTAAGCATATCACTTACGAGGTCTTTTTTACATATTATAACAGTATTTTCTTCATCCACTGATGCGGACAATCTTCATCAAAATCACTTTCACCAAATGGTGCATAGCCTGATTTTTCATAAAATGCCATTGCTCTGCATTGGGAGTGAAGCATAACACTTTTGCCGCCTGCCTTTTTTATAAGACGCTCTGCCTCCAACACAAGCATTGCGCCAAAACCTTTACCGCGGTATTCTTTAAGCGTTGCAAGCCTGCCGATAAAATACTGATTATTTTTGCAGTAAAACCTGCAAACTGCAGCAGGCTGATTATCACTGTAAAGAACAAGATGCGTTGATATATTATCTATATCGTCAAATTCTTCACAAAAACCCTGCTCCTCAACAAATACTGCTGTGCGGATATACTTTGCCTCCTCAGGCAGAGCGTTAAAATTTTTAATTATAGTATTATTCTCCATAAAGCACCGACCCACAATACTCACATTCCTGATGCTTGCCTTCCTCAACTACATTTTTTGCACCGCAGCCCTGACACTGGACTGTTACAAATTTCTTTTCCTTTTTTTCTTTGATTGTAAAAGTATCCTGTGCAACATAGTTTTTGGCAATCATTATTTCAATATTTTTTCTTACTGCTTCCTCTGTTGAGTTTGTCAAAACCGCAATTTCCTTGATGCTGGCATCAGGATTATTGTCGAGAACTTTCATATATCTTTTATATGTATTAATCGGTTTTCTCTTAATTGCAGAAAAGGCAATTAAACCGATTCCTATCAATGCAGTAATTATGCAAAACGGCAAAAAGCCGTCACCACTAAGTTCTTCATCGCCTATACCAATTGCTGCAAAAAGACCAAAGCATACTGTAAGAAAAATACCGACAATTAGTACAACAGTATAAGCGATTTTATCAACTACCATTTTTGCTGATTTCATATATCTGCCCCCCTACTCTGTCTTTGTTCCGCAGTTATGGCAGAACTTTTGACCGGGAGTAAGCATAGTGCCGCATTCTCTGCAAAAGC
>VSOH01000198.1 GCA_009774735.1 Clostridiales bacterium | reverse complement strand
CTGCAATCATATAAAACAGTAAATTTTCTTTTCATTAATCTTAGTGCGTGGTTCAGCCCACTTTATCGACAGACTAAGGAGAGTGAAATAATCACTCTCCTTAACTTTATTCGTATTATGCATCTTTAAATCACTTTAATCAAATTTTTTCAATAATCCTAATAATACAAAACTTGCATTATTATATTCATAACTACAAGTCGATAATGTAACAATCTGATCAGCAGTTGTAGGATTAATATCACATTTCAAACAAGACTTATATAAAGATTTATTAATCCATTCTTCATAATGATTTTCAGTATTGAAATCTATGTCCCACGTATCATCAGTTATACTTGCCACATAAGCAGAGAAAATAATCAATTTATAATTACCGTCAGGAGTCAGTATTAATATCTCTGGATGTTTTTCATAAAATGACTGCTGCTTGTATTTCATCAAATCAGAAAACATTTTTCCATCACGCATATGATGACCATATATAATATTGTGTTTATCTAATAAATCCGATGATTTTCTACTGTCTAAAAAAATACAACCTGAACTATTCCATTCCCCATTAAACAGATGTTTCAAATAGTATTTATTATCTCTCCCCTGCACAATTGGATAATTTATATTTGTACCTTCTATATAAATCCATCCTATAATATCAGAATTAATTTTCTGTAGATTATCAAAATCGATTACCGGAATTTGATAATTGTCTTCTTGCTCTCCAGCCTGAGAACCATCACCTTCAGGAAGTGTTATATAATCATATAGTTCAGTATAGGAGCTGCTGCCTTTAAGGTATCCCTGAATTTGTTTATATGCTTGATATCCTCCTATCACACTCCCTATTAAACATAACAAAATGAGTATGGAGCAAATCACTTTCTTTTTCCTCACAATTTCACATCCTAATAATTTTACTTTCATTTTTATTACACGATGAAAATATATAATTTACAACGATTGCTAAGTTCATTTAAAAAAATTTTATTCTGTCCCAATTTCTGTATGTATTGGGGACCATTTATTATTTTCAATAATATGAATAAAACTTGTCTTTTTGTATATAATAAAATAAGCATTGATAAAGTGTCCCAAATATGATATAATTTTTGGGACATTGGAGGTGTACTTATGAGTTTATCACAATCTGAAATGATATATAAAAAAATCTTAGAATTCGGAAATGAAACTGTTTTCATTGCAACTGATTTTCTTGATATAGCTGATTACGAGGTTTCAAGAAAAACATTGAACCGGCTTGATAATAATGGAAAAATAAAAAAAATATATCGTGGTGTCTATTACAATCCAAAATACAGTAAACTTCTTGGTGAATATGAAGCACCTTCCCCTCATAATATAGCACTTGCACTAGCACGAAAATTCAACTGGACCATTGCTCCTTCTGGCAATACAGCACTTAATCAATTGGGACTCTCAACACAAGTGACATCCCACTGGACATATATCTCAGATGGACCTTACAATAAATTTTCTATTGGAAACATTGAAATTGATTTTAAGCATAGAAATAACAAAGAAATATCCGGTATGTCATATAAAACAGCATTAATCATTCAAGCTATTAAAGCTCTTGGCATAAACAATATTGATGAATCAGTTATCATCAAGCTCAAAAAACAACTCAGTAAAGCTGAAAAGGAAACACTACTCAATGAATCAAAGCAAACAACTGTTTGGGTATATACGATCATAAAAAAGATTTGTGAGGCAAAATAATGTATACAATCGCAAAATTACCAACGGATGAACGCAGAATTCTATTTAGAAACACAGCACAAAAACTTGGAATTAATGAAGCCATAATTGAAAAGGACTATTGGGTCTGTCTAACTTTAGACTATTTATTTCATATATGTAAATGGAAAGATGTTTTCACATTCAAAGGCGGTACAAGCCTTTCTAAATGTTATGGACTCATTTCACGTTTTTCTGAAGATATTGACCTAATACTAGACTGGCGTGTTCTTGGATATTCTTCTGATGAACCTTGGGAGAATAGATCTAACACAAAACAAGATGCATTCAATAAAGAGGCTAATGCACGTGCAGCAATTTTTCTTAGCGAAACCTTGCTTCCAGTGTTAAAGCAGGATTTATCTGAAATTATTGATCAAGACGTTATCTTATACATAGATGAAACTGATAAGCAAACAATTAATTTCGCATATCCTCATATTTTTTCAAACGAATCTATCCTTCAAGTGATTCGTTTAGAAATAGGTGCCTTAGCTGCCTGGACTCCTGCGCAAAATAAAACAATTACACCTTATGCTGCCGAATGCTATCCTAAAGCTTTTCATAAAGTTTCTACCACGATTTTAACATCTGCAGCTGAGCGGACTTTCTGGGAAAAAGTAACCATTCTTCATCATGAAGCTAACAGACCAGAAAATCTTTCAATGCCAAAACGTTATTCTCGACACTACTATGACCTTTATTGTATCGCACATTCCGAAAATAAGAAAATTGCTTTTAATGATTTAGAATTGTTACAAAAAGTTATAGAGTTCAAAATGAAATTCTATCCACGAAAATGGGCTAAATATGATGAAGCAATTCCTGGCACTATTAAACTTGTTCCTCCAAATAATCGTTTTGATGAACTTCGTGAAGACTATAAAAATATGGCTGAAATGATATTTGATGAATATCCTGATTTTGATGCTTTAATGGAATATATTCAAGTCTTAGAAGATGAAATCAATTCACTATAAACTTGTATTCACAAAAACATTACTAAGATAAGGACTTAATATATGGCAAAAAATTTCAAAAAAGCACGACAAATCAATAAATTGAAGGTTATTGAAGCTGCTGATAAGCTTGGTATTTCACAACCCACTTTGAGTGCATGGGAGGGCGAACGAAAATCCCCTTCTATAGAAAGTCTCGAAAAAATGGCAGATTTATATGGTGTTACCACTGACTATCTGCTTGGTCGCAGCGAACAAGTAGACACCAATTCATCTGAGCCAATCGCTCAAAATTCTTTACCTATTTTTCATGGCAAACCAGTTTGGTCTTCAAAACAGGGATGGTTGCTTGTTAATGCAATTGATAAAATACTGTTATTCCCAGATGGAAAGACACTCCCCTTTTCTAACTGCGGTAAACTATTTACACAATCACAGCTATTTTCCAAATCAATTTTACCTGTTGATAAACCACTTACATTATCTGAGATTTATAATCTAGAGCAAGTATGGCTTGAGCCTATATCTCCAGACTCAGATTTAAGAAATGAATTACGCGGATGGTATACAGTGAAAAAACACTTTGTAGAAAATGAGTATGGAAACAGGTTTTATTTAGATACCTATAGTGCAAAGTGGTTAGCATTTATTTCTAATATATAAAAAACAAGGATGTTCAACAATGAACATCCTTGTTTCAGCCTGTCGAAAAAGGTCCGGCTTATGCTGGGCTTTTTGTCATATATATGGTAAAATATATGTGGTGATGAAAAATGATA
>VSOH01000197.1 GCA_009774735.1 Clostridiales bacterium | reverse complement strand
GTTTAATTGAATAATAACAATTTAACTAACTGAATCAGCAAGTGATTTCAACTACTGATTCGCATAATATATAAAATATATTTAGAATGAAAAAGACAGAATGCCAATATCGTGTGAGTGTTATCATTCCTGTTCATAATACAGCTCCATATTTAAAGCGTTGTATTGAATCTGTACGTAGTCAATTATTGAAAGATATTGAAATAATCTTAGTTGATAATAAGTCGGAGGATACATCATCTGATATATGTGATGAATATGGCAGGATTGATAATCGTGTAAAGGTTATTCATCTTCTGGAGGCTGGTGCCTCCATTGCGAGGAATGCTGGTCTTAAAATAGCATCTGCTCCATATATTGGTTTTGTTGATAGCGATGATTGTATAAATGAAAGAATGTATATGGATTTGCTATGCGCTATTGAAACTTATCATGCGGATATAGCATATTGCAACTTTTGTTATGAATATGAAGATGGTCGGATAGAACATCTTTATACGAATTCAGGATTGGTGGTAGAACGAATGTCAAAAGAAGTGGTAGAAGATATTATATGTGAGAAAGTAAGCAGCTCTCCATGTACTAAATTATTTAAAAGGGATTTATTTAATATCATCTTGTTTCCTGAAGGAGTGTTTTTTGAGGATCATGCGGTAGTATATCAATGGGTAGCTTTGAGCAAAAAAGTAGTATGGATTGATCGTGAATATTATAATTATCTTCAAAGAGAAGGGAGTACATGTCATTCTATTGATTCAACCAAGCAATATCATTTTTTTTTGGCAGAATATCCGAGAATCGAGTTTGTAAAAAGAAACAAACTGTTTTCTGAACATCAAAGAGCAGAGGTCATATTTCAAATTGTATTGACTTGTTTTCGTCGTTTTGATGATTTTATGAAAGGAGCTCAGCTTATAAGAGATAGAAAACAAATAAAAGATATGAGGCATAAAATGAAAAAATGGCTTTATTTATCTCCAGATGAAATAGATGGTTGGATATATAAACGCGTTAGGAAAATAACGTATCGTTGGTTGCTTTGTTACTGGAAGTATTATCGTAAACACTAATTTAAATGTGATATTTTATGTTTGGTGTATAAATCTCTTTGCTTATTGTAGTATTCGTTGGTTATTCCTTAGTTATTGGTCTTTTCAAGATACATAACTTTGATATATTTTATAGTTTAATTTACATGCTCTTCTTTAATTTTGTATTACTTTTGTGAAGTGATTGAATTTGTGTCTCAAAAAGATATGGTAGTTTTGTAAAAGGTGAAATTTATGATTCAGTTATTTCCATTGGTTTCTGTGATAATCCCTGTATACAATAGTGAAGAATACAACGCATTTACTATAGATAGTGTAATTAGTCAAACGTATAAGGAGCTTGAAATTATTCTTATTGATGATGGAAGTACTGATAAAAGTGCGGAGATTATAGCTCGGTATGCAGATGGTGATAATCGTATTTTTTACAAAAGAAAACAAAATCAAGGTCCTTCTTTAGCTAGGAAGATGGGGATAGATATTGCAAAAGGTAAATATATTCAATTTCTAGATAGCGATGATATCTTGATTAATGACGCGATAGAATTATTAGTTGAAAAAGCAGAGAGTTGGGAGGCTGATATTGTTGCTTTCCCTTTTTGTTTTTGTGCACAAAATGGTGTAAAAAGAGAATCGGGAAAACTTCAATTTGAACAGATAACTGGTGTCGGCTATTTAAATGAGATATTACTAGGGAAGGCTTATTGGAGTTTGTGGTCTAAATTTCAAAAACGTAGTTTGCTTCAAGAAAATCTTATAGATATAATGCCACATATTTCCTTTGGTGAGGATGTGATATGGACAACTCAGATTGTGTTAGCGGCAAAAAAAATTGTTTCCTTGAATAAGGCAATCTTAAATTATAATGAACGTCCATCTTCTTTGTCTTGTATTCCTGTGTTTAGTGATGAAAAATTTGAAGAATTTAAAACCTATTCTCGATGGATTGAGGATACTATAAAACAGAAAGGCTTGGCAAAAGAATTGGGCGAATCTTTGGCCTTTTTCCATTTGAAGAATACATTTATGATGATTTTGTGGAGACGATTTGATAATATAGGTGAGGAAATGAAAAGAATAATTCAGGATTTGTGCTTTTATCCTAATTTGGGGCGTTCATTACAATATTATGAACGTAAAGTAATAGATGCTTATAGATTTTCTACTTGGTTTGGAAATTTTAAATTGATGCGTTATGTGAGGAAAGGAAAGATTTAAGAATACTTTTCAAAAAGGCTCCCATATTTTAGATATCATTTTCTCTTTTCTTTTATTAGAAGAGAATAAGTTGTTAATTTTCAAAAGTAGAAGAACGATTTTTCTTATTCTTTTTTTGAATTTTTTGGTTTGGGATATTGTTGGAATAAGTGAACCTAATTCAGAATATTTGTATTCGTACAATTCAGACAAGGCGTCTAGTATGGCTTGTGGAAACTGTTCTTTGATCCATTTTATTCGTTCTTCCATTAACTTCTCTTGATTTGAACTAATTCCAGTACCATCAACTTCTGCTATTGTTATGTCTATGTGTTTATAACTACATCCTTCAAAAATGATACTTTTCATTGTGTGTATCCAATCTGATATGATTTTATATTTCGTATTGTATAATTGTGTCTGGAATAATGAATGGTGGATGAAGCAGGCCTGATGAGGTAATGCTGTTTTGAGAAGATAAATAATATCTAATGTTGCCGCAGGGCTGATATTTCTATAAGAGCTTGTTGATAATACGTATTTTATGTTACCGTAAATATATTTGCTTCCGTCTAATGGCAGTTTCTGAAGTATTGTGCTATCCATAAGCATATCCCCTGAATTTAGAAAGTATAGATACTCTCCGTGGGCTTGTTTTATACCCTTATTCATACCATCATAGATGCCTTTGTCGGGTTCTGAAGTCCAATAAAGTGGATATGTTACTTCTTTTTCATATTGTTTTATAATGTCTGTACTTTCATCTGTTGAATTAGCATCAATAATAATATGCTCAAATGAATTACACTTTTGGCTTTTAATACTATTCAAAGTCTTGATAAGTCCATGCTTATTATTGAAATTTACAGTAATAATACTTATAAGTAATCTGCTCATATTCCTCAGGTACGTAAAATTGATGTATTATATATATTGCAAATGTATATAAAATACTTGTGATTTTATACTAATGCAATGGTAGAGATGTATATCTTTGCATAGTATAAATAGTGCAAAGTTAATGAACTGGAATAAATGTTGAAGGATCTGAAAAGAAATATCTATCGATATTTAATTGATTGGAAAATTATCCGTCCAAAAATTATTGTGATGATGGATGGTGGAATTTGCTCTCAAATGCATCAGTATTTGTTGGGATACTTGTATGTAAAAGCTGGATTCTCGGTTTGCTATGATCTAGCTTTTTATAAAGAGTGGGGGGCGGATATAAATAATGAATATGTTAGGAATTTTGATATTTTAAAAGCTTTCCCTTATTTGGACTTTGC
>VSOH01000196.1 GCA_009774735.1 Clostridiales bacterium | reverse complement strand
CTCGGACACGGTGCCATAATATTTAAGAACGCTGCACCCTTTGTATAAATTGCTTTTTCGCTTTTTTTATACAAGTCCTTAAAATTCTGTACAAATGTAGTCTGTGCAACATAAGGTACCTGATGCTCTGCGATGATTGCAGCAAGGTCCTTTCTGTACTGCGGCTTGCCTAACGACTCTCTGCCGACAGGAGTAGTTGTTGTATCGGCAAACATGGGTGTCGCTGATGAACGCTGAATACCTGTATTCATATAAGCACCGTTATCGTAGCAAACATAAACCATATCGTGATTACGCTCCATTGCACCTGAAAGGGACTGGAAACCGATGTCATATGTACCGCCGTCACCACCGAAGGTAATGAACTTATAGGTTTCGTCAAGCTTGCCTTTTCTTCTGAGAGCGTTATATGCACCCTCAACACCTGACATTGTTGCACCTGCATTTTCAAATGCATTATGAATATAGCTATCCTTATAAGCAGTATAAGGATACATAAAGGTTGAAACCTCAAGACAGCCTGTAGCATTGCCTACAACAGCCTTATCACCCGGCTTGATAGCCTTTAAAACATTTCTTACGGCAATTGTACCGCCGCAGCCTGCACACATTCTGTGACCACCGACAAGGCGGTCTTCTCTTGAAACATATTCTTTAAAATTATACATATCAGACGACCTCCTTATTCTCTTACGCCCATATAACGATATGGATTTTCAACCTTGCCTGCCTCTGCAGTCTTAACAAGCTCTTTGTATACCTCAACCATATCACCGACCTTAACATCACGTCCGCCAAGACCATAAACATAGTTGACTGCCAGAGCATTTGAGCCTGCTCTGTAAAGAGCGGTTGTAACCTCTGAGCCGATAGGTCCGCAGTTGTCGTTATAAGACTCTGTTCTGTCCATAAGTGCAACAGCTTTAATATTCTTTAAACTCTCAGCAATTTCTTCTGCAGGGAAAGGTCTGAACAATCTGATTTTTATTAAGCCTGCCTTAATGCCCTGTTCCCTCAGCTCATCAACAGCATCCTTTGCTGTACCTGCTGCTGAGCCGATAATCACAACAGCATACTCAGCATCATCCATTTTATACTCTTCAAAAAGTCCATACTCTCTGCCTGAGATTTTTGCATACTCCTTGGCAACATCGAGTGTAACCTGCTTTGCATTTTTAAGTGCTTCAGCCTGTGCTCTCTTAGCCTCAAAGTAATAGTTCGTAACACTGTAAGGACCTACTGCCATAGGGCATTCGGGATTAAGGAGTGAATTTTCAGGATTGTATTCACCTACAAAATTCTTAACATCCTCATCCTCATTAAGAACAATATTTTCAACAGCGTGTGATGTAATAAAACCATCCTGACAAATCATAACCGGAAGCATAACATCCTTATGCTCTGCGATACGGTAAGCCATACAAAGGTTATCATAAACCTCCTGATTATTTTCGGCATAAATCTGAATCCAGCCTGAATCCCTTGCACCCATTGAGTCACTGTGGTCGCAGTTGATATTGATAGGACCGGAGAGTGCTCTGTTAACAAGGGTTAACACACAAGGCAGTCTGTTGGAAGCAGCAAGATAAAGCTCCTCCCACATAAGCGCCATACCTGCTGATGAGGTAGCTGTAACACTTCTTGCACCTGCTGACTGAGAGCCGATAACCGCAGACATAGCTGAATGCTCGCTTTCAACAGGAATGAATTCACTGTCAACCTGTCCGTTGGCAACAAGCTTTGAAAAATACTGAGGAATTTCAGTTGAAGGCGTAATGGGGAAAGCCGCCATTACATCCGGATTGATCTGGCGTAAAGCCTCGGCAACAGCTTCGTTACCGCTTAATCTGTCTTTTCTTGCCATATTACTTTACCCCCTCCATTGTGATTGCACCTACATGACAGCTTTTAACACATATGCCGCATCCCTTGCAGTGGTCATAATCAATTTCGCTTCTTTTGCCGTCAACAACAGCAATACAGCTGTCAGGGCAGACAGGCACACACATCAAGCAGTGGATGCATTTTTCGTTATCAACAACAGGCTGAACCGATGTCCATTCGCCTGTATTAAACTCAAGTGAGGTAGCCTCACCGTAAATCTGCATACCCTCGGTTAAATCCTGCCAGGTGCAGTCGAGGTGTAATTTATTTAAATCTGATTTCATTTATCTTACCTCCTCAAAAGCCATATTAAGTGCATTCATATTGCCCTCGATAACCTCAGGCTTTGATGCAAACTTATGAGAAAATGAATTTTCCATTTCCTTTAAGAAAATCTCTTTTTCCATAACACCCGACACCTTAACAATAGCAGCAAGCATAGGCGTATTAGGAAAATATTTACCAAGGCAGGCTTTTGAAACCTTTCTTGCATCAATTGTATAAACCTTACCTGTATAGCCGTTCAGCTTTTCTCTGATTTCATCAGGTGATTTGGATGTATTGACAACAATGCCGCCGTCAGCCTTAAGTCCATCGGTTACACGCACTACATCAAGAAGCCCCTCATCAACAACTACAACATAATCAGGCTCATAAATATTTGAATGAACTCTGATTTCGCTTTCACTGATTCTGTTATATGCAGTAATGGGAGCACCCATACGCTCCGGACCATATTCCGGAAATCCCTGCACAAAACTGCCTGTTTTAAAGGCAACGTCGGCCAACAGTAAAGCGGCTGTCTTAGCACCCTGACCGCCACGGCCATGCCAACGGATTTCTACTAAATCTGCCATATTAATCACCATAACCTTTCGAGCTACATATATTTATTGAAAATCATTAACATCTTATGTAGCCTGATAAGGTGTTAATGGTGATTACAGCCATCTCAAAATTATGCATCAGCAAATTTTGAGGGCAATGTAATCTCATTCGTGCGATTTTCACACGAATCCCTCTTTCTGAATAAAAATAAAAGCCTCTCTGCCCATAGGCAAAGAGGCGATATAAATACCGTGGTACCACTCTTTTTCGTTAAAAACGCACTTTAATGTACTATCATACACTATCCGTATAACGGCGGCGACCGTCTGCACCTACTGCCTTTCAGCACAGCCACTCAAGGAGGATACCTCATTTAACATTGTACCGACTCACACCAACCGTCGGCTCTCTTAAACAACTACATAAATGAAACTTGTTCCCATCAACGTGTTTTATTTATGCAACAATTATATTACAGGAAAAACCATTTGTCAACATTTTTTTATTTTTTTAACTTTGAAAAAAATCCCTTTTTCTCATATGGCTCTTTCGTTATTGACTTAAGCTCATAGCCTGTTTCGGCAACAACAGATTTCAATTTTTCTTCATCAAGTGCATCAGCAACAATAACGCACTGCTTTTTTGTATGAGAGGATTCAACCTTTTTGACAGAAAAATTATTTCTGAGCGCATCATTCATATGAGCCTCACAGTGACCGCACATCATACCTTCAATTTTCAGAATATATTTCGTCATAATAAAAACTCCTTAATCTTTAATTTCGTTCAATATCATATCATTTTAATAGGAATTTGTCAATATAAAATCC
>VSOH01000195.1 GCA_009774735.1 Clostridiales bacterium | reverse complement strand
CATTAGTAATTCATTATTAATCTCTTTATTCATTATGTAAGCACTCCTTTTTCAAACATTCATTCTAATATATGTTTTACAGCAAAAATCAAATTTTGTCAACCTTTATTTATCCACAGGGACAAAAATGTCCCTATGCCTGACAAAAAAGATTTTTCATTTGATTTTCTACTCATTTAGTTGTAAAATTTTAGAAGTGTAACGCTGAATGGAGCATTTGTCCCATATGTGGGGCAAAAACCTATGTTTCCATATAAAAAAGGTCATGCGGAGAGCAATTTAAAGCAATGGCTAATTGGCAAATTACCTCAACTGTAGGATTTCCGGAGCCGTTTTCAATGCGATTAATCGTTGTTTTTCCCACACCGGATAATTCTTCGAGCTGACGAACAGACAAGTTCATTTTCGTTCGATAGTCATATACTTTATAAATAATTTTCAATTTCAATTTTATCACCCTGCTTTATTGTTTGCAGGATTTGTAATTTCATTATGGTAACTGCCACTATATTAAGTGGTAAAAATAAAAAAGACCATTCCTATGGAATGGCAAAAGAAAAGAGGAATACATATGGGTTTTCGTTTCAGAAAATCAATTAATCTCGGACCGGGAATGAAAATAAATTTTAACAAACGCAGTGTGGGGGTTTCTTTTGGAAAAAAAGGAATGCGTTATTCTGTAAATTCTAATGGAAGAAGCACTGCCAGTGTCGGCATTCCCGGAACAGGGCTATACTATACTAAAACAAATAACAGTCATTCAAACAATTATCAGCCGTCCGCAGGGAACGGCAATCCTACACAGCATAACCAAACCTGTAAGAGATGCGGTGCTGTGGTTTATCCCACAGACAAGGTGTGCCGGAACTGCGGATACAATTTACAGAATAAGGATATTCCTACAATTGTGTGGCTTGTGTTGTTTTTTCCTGTTGGCTTATATTTCATGTGGGCAAAAACAAACTGGAGCAAGGTGGCTAAAATAATCATTTCTGCTTTCTTTGCTGTAAACTGTATACTTTTTACCGGTATTGCTTTGTCAACAGCCGATGACCTCCCTGAAATTAAAGTATCACAAACAGGAATTACAGAGCTTGAATTTTTACGCACTGACGATGTGGAACTTGATTTGACTTCAAATTTTAAAAGCAGCAAAAACTCTTACTTTTATGTAAAAGGAAATGATTCATTTAAAATAGATGATATAGAATTTATTTCATCCAATCCTGATGTAGCCGAAATCAAATACAGCAGCACAGCATTAACTACACATGTATATTATGATATTACTGCAGTTAGTCCGGGAGAAACAACAGTTTATGTTCAAACAAAAGATGGAATTATTAAATCCGAAGAAATAAAAGTGATTGTTACCGGAGAAACCACGACGGAATCAACAACGGAAAATGCAACAACGGAAACAAGTACAAAAGAAGAAACCACTACAGAAAAACAAACGAGCAGTCAAAAAGAAACGACAACCAAGAAGGAAACTTCTACTAAAAAGGTTACTACTACACAAAAACAAACATCAACAAAAAAGGAAACAAATTCTCCAAATTCAAACGGAACAGCTGTTTATAGAACCCCCAGCGGAAAACGCTATCACTATGATCCAGATTGTGGTGGAAAGAACAGTTATAAAATTTCTCTTGATGATGCTAAATCATTTGGTTTAACCCCTTGCCAAAAATGTGTACATTAATTAATAAATAAAAAAATCCCTCAACCTCGCCAAAGGTTAAGGGAATCGCAGAGTGATGATACACCCTACAAACGCAAATAGATTGTATCACACTCTGCTTAAAATTGCAAGCAGGGTATTTTTATACCCTTTTTTAAGGAACGGGAGTGATATAATGGCAAAATCTAAAAGAGCACCGAAAACTAAAAGCAGATGCAATGGAGAAGGCTCATTTTATTTTGACAAGTCAAAAGAGCGTTGGTATGGTGTTGTTACAATCGGATTTGATGCAGATGATAAACCTATCAGAAAAAAGGTAAGTGACAAATCACAGCCTGCTGCATTGAAGAAATTCAATGAACTTAAAGAACAGGTACGCAAAGGCACATACATTGATAAGGATAAAAGCAGATTAGAGGACATTATTCTTTTTCAGATCGAAAAGGATAAATCACTTAATATTATTAATGACAATACCTATCTGAGCAGACAGGCAATATTAAATGTTATTCAAAAATATAAGCTCGGAAAAATGCCTGTACAAATGATTAACGAAACAAACTTACTGATATTCTTTAATTCCGTAACGCATTATTCTCAATCTTATTTGAGAAAAATATACCGTTGCATCAACTCCGCTTTGAAATATGCACAAAGCAAGGAAATCATATACCGAAATCCTTTGGATCAGATAAAAACACCAAAATCTAAAATACCGACAAAGAAGGTAACTGCTCTTACAATTGCTGAACAAAAAAGATTTCTTGATGTTTTGCATAATGAAGAAGCAAATCATAAATACAGATATATATTTGAACTTATGCTCTGTACCGGAATGCGCTGTGGCGAGGTTAACGCTCTTGATAAGAAAAAGGATATATTGTTCGACTTTAACCGCATCACTGTTCGCCGAACGATAACCAAGGATATCAACAGCAAGCCTGTTATTGGAGAAGTTCCAAAAACAGAAAACGGTCATCGTGTTATTACAATGAATAAAGCCTGCTGCAGTATCTTGAAAACTTATATCGAAGACATATGGCAGCCTAACAAGGAAAACTTGTTATTTTATGATAATGAAAATGATAAGGTATTGACTACAAGTCAAGTTAATAATGCTTTTAATAGAATCATTACCAAATATCAAATCATACCAACTCATAAAGAATTAAAGATGTTATCTGAAAAGAAAAAGAAAACAGTAGCTTATAAGCCTTATACATTCTACAAAAAGACTACAGACGGATTTGAACGATTAAAAAAAGATGCTCCTAAAGATTGGAAAAAGAATTTTGGCAAGTACTACTTTGAAGATAACATATCTGAAAAAGATTTTAATTTACATATGCTCAGACATACATTTGCTACAAGATGTATTGAATCGGGAATGCCTGCAAAGGTACTGCAAAAGATACTTGGTCACGCAGATATTGAAACAACGCTTAATACATATTGTGATGTATTTGAGGAATATGAAAACGAAGCACTTGCAAAAGCTGAAGAATATATGCAAAAACTACAGTTAATAGGCTAATTGCTCCCCTCATTGCTCCCCTAAAAATATTCATTGCTCAGAAAGTACAGTATTTAAGCCATATTTTAAAGCATATAGCTTTATACTAAACTGCCCACCTCGACCATTCGACCTTAGAAAGTCTTAAGACTCTCTAAGGTCCTTTTTATTTTTTCAATATCCCCTAAGTAAGCTGTTGTATGAAACATATATATCAACTGCCTTTCATATATTCTCATCATTTATTAACTATCTTTTTATATCCGAAAATGTCGAAAAGTGACTTTGAAGGTCGTTTTTAACGAATAATGTCAATATTTATCATATAATTTCCACAAATCGGTAAGACCATTTGTACAAAAC
>VSOH01000194.1 GCA_009774735.1 Clostridiales bacterium | reverse complement strand
AATCATGAGGTCTTCACTTCAAGGGGTAAAAAAATAAGACACGGCGACACTGTTTCAATATTCAGTACAGATTATAATATAAAAAATGAAAATTAATTCAATTGCTATTGAAGGCTTCAGAAATATTGAAAAATTAGATTTAGATTTTGAAAATGTAAATATTATCTATGGTGAAAACGCACAGGGAAAAACAAATCTGATTGAAGCAATTTATCTCTTTACCGGCAGTAAAAGCTTCAGAGGTGTTAAGGATAAAGAGCTTATTAAATTTGATAAAGAGTTTGCCGGTCTTAAAATTGATTTTGAAAATAAAAGCAGACAGCAGAATGCGCAGATTTTAATTCAAAATAAACGAAGTGCAAGCCTTAACGGTGTTAAAAAGAAAAGTGCGGCAGCTTTGGGTGAAGAGCTTAAGGCAGTAATATTTTCACCTGTTCATCTTTCTATGGTTAAGGATGGACCGATTGAACGCAGAAAATTCATTGATAATGCACTTTGTCAGCTGAAATTTAATTATAGAAATGTTTTGAAGGATTATAATCGAAGCCTTAGTCAGAGAAATATGCTCCTTAAGGATGCAGCAAAAAATAACAGCCTTTTGGATATGCTATATATATGGGACAAAAATCTGGCAATCAGCGGGGCAAAAATTATTTATCAACGACAGAAATATATAGAAAAACTGCTGCCCTTTGCCAAGGATATATTTGATGGTCTTTCATCAGGTAAAGAGGATATTGATTTAATTCTCAAAGGACCTTTTGATTATAGCGGTTTGACTGTTGATGAAATTCAAAAACAGCTTATGTTTGCTTTTGATAATAACAGAAGCAGTGATATTTTGAACAGAATAACAACAATAGGTCCGCACCGTGATGATATGGAAATATTAATTAACGGCAGAAGTGCAAGGAGCTTTGGCTCACAGGGTCAGCAAAGGTCTTGTGTGCTGGCACTTAAACTTGCAGAGGCAAGCCTTCTTCGTGAAATGACTGAGGACGAGCCTTTGGCTTTGCTTGATGATGTAATGAGTGAGCTTGATATTTCAAGACAGGACTATATTTTAAATCATATTAAAGACTGGCAGGTATTCATAACCTGCTGTGATGCAAACACTGTTTTAAGATTAAAAAAGGGCAAGACCTTTCATATAAAAAACGGAGGTATTGTTTGATGTATATTTATCTTGGCGGCGATATTGCAATAAGTACAAAGGATATTATCGGAATTTTTGATATGGATACATCGACTGTTAATAAAGCAACAAGGGATTATCTGTCAAAAGCCGAAAAAGATAAAAAAGTAGTTTATGTAAATTATGAGCTTCCAAAAAGCTTTATAGTTTGCAGGGATAAGATTTATGTTTGCCCTCTGAATACAGCAACTTTGCTGAAGAGGAGTAAATAAGGAGAGTTTTACTTTATGAGTGAAGAAATTAAAACAAATTTAGAAGAAGAGGATATGGATACTATTGTTACCGAGGAATATTCTGCAAAGGATATTCAGGTGCTTGAAGGACTTGAGGCTGTCAGAAAACGTCCCGGTATGTATATCGGCTCAACAGGACCGAGAGGTCTTCACCATCTTGTTTACGAGATTGTTGATAACTCAATTGACGAGGCACTTGCAGGTGTTTGTACACATATTGAATGTGACATTCTGCCGGGTGATATTATTCAGGTGCGTGATAATGGCCGAGGTATACCTACCGGTATTAATGAAAAAACAGGTCTGCCTGCAGTAACTGTTGTATTAACAGTGCTTCACGCAGGCGGTAAGTTCGGCGGATCGGGATATAAGGTATCAGGCGGTCTGCATGGTGTAGGTTCATCTGTTGTTAATGCACTCAGTGAATGGCTTGAGGTAGAGGTTACACAGAACGGGCATATCTATTCTCAGAAATTTGAGCGTGGTGTACCTGTTAATGATTTACATATTATCGGTGATGCTGACGGTCATGGAACATTAATCAGATTCAAGGCTGATGCTGATATTTTTCAGGAAACCACAACATATGAATATGACATTTTAGCAAGACGTTTAAGAGAGCAGGCATTCCTTAATGCTGGTTTGTCAATCACATTAAGTGACAGAAGAAATGATGACCCGGAAGAGCAGATTAGTGAAGAATTCTGCTATGAGGGCGGTATACGTTCCTTTGTTGAATATATTAATTTAAGCCGCGGACTTAATCCTATACAGGAAGAGGTTATTCATCTTTCAACGACTAAAGGTGACCGAAGTGCTGAGGTTGCACTCTGCTATACGGACTCATATAATGAAACACTTTTATCCTTTGCAAACAATATCAATACTATTGACGGCGGTACGCACGAAACAGGCTTCAAAACTGCACTTACAAGAGTATTCAATGATTACGGCAAAAAGTTCGGAATACTTAAAGACAGTGATAAAAAATTCAGTGGTGAGGATGTTCGTGAGGGTATCACTGCAGTTATTTCAGTAAAATTGACAGAGGCTCAGTTTGAAGGACAGACGAAGGGTAAGCTTGGTAATACTGATATTACAGGCTTGGTTTCATCAATGCTTTATGAAAAGCTGATGACTTATTTTGAGGAAAATCCGTCTGTTGCAAAAACACTTATAAATAAATCCCTTGATGCATCACGTGCAAGAGAAGCTGCAAGAAAAGCAAGAGAAAATGCAAGACGTAAATCACCCCTTGAAAGTAATTCACTCCCGGGAAAACTTGCTGACTGTACAAGTAAAGAGCCTGAAAAATGTGAAATCTATATCGTAGAGGGTGACTCTGCAGGCGGTTCTGCTAAAGAAGGCAGAGACAGAGAACATATGGCTATTCTGCCGCTCTGGGGTAAAATGCTTAATGTTGAAAAAGCAAGAGTCGATAAGGTTATTACAAATGAAAAGCTTACACCTGTTGTAATGGCATTGGGTACAGGTATTGGTGATGATTTTGATATCAGCAAGATTAGATACCATAAAATCATTATTATGGCAGATGCCGATGTTGACGGTGCTCATATCAGAACGCTTCTTTTAACATTCTTTTTCAGATATATGCCGCAGATTATTGAGCAGGGATATGTTTACCTTGCACAGCCTCCTCTCTTCAAGGTAGCTAAGGGTAAAAAATTTACATATGCCTTCAGCGATGAAGAAAGAGATGAAATAATTAAAGAATATGGTGGTGACTGTGATATTCAGCGCTATAAAGGTCTTGGTGAAATGGACCCTGAGCAGCTTTGGGAAACTACTATGGATCCCGAGTTCAGAACAATGCTGCGTGTAACAATAGAGGATGCTCAAAGAGCCTCGGAAAACTTCTCAATTTTGATGGGTGATAATGTTGAACCCCGTAGAGAATTTATAGAGAAAAATGCAAAGTTTGTACAGAATTTAGATGTATAAAAAAATGTTGTTATCTAATAAGGGGTTCAACACGTGGCTCCAAATTTGGTAAGAAAATTTTGAAGAAAAGGTCCGGGGGACCTTTTCGCCTCAAGTTAAAAACACTTCGTTTTAATGTGCGTTGTGCCGTGCATACAACAAAATCAAAATTATAAAAAATAAAACAATTT
>VSOH01000193.1 GCA_009774735.1 Clostridiales bacterium | reverse complement strand
TATTTAAACAGTCACTTATACCGGCTTTGATATTAGAATACCTTGTTACAAAATATCCAATGGCAACAAATACGACAGCACACACAAAGAAATATACAGGTTTATCAATACTGCCGAACATTTCAACAATACTGCCGCTGAAAAGATATCCCATTCTTATATCAAGCAGATGTGCGGTTACGTGACATATTGCAGATATAATAGTAATTAATATAAAGAGAAACGGGCTTTCGAGAAAAACAAAGAACAATGCCAGACTAATGTCACCCGAAATAAATGAGCACAACATCGTTATAAGCAAACAGATTTTCTGCACAGCTTTAAGCTCGTCCGCAAGAGCAAGCATTACGCCGAGAATAACAAATAAAAGAAAATAATGCCCAGTCATATAATCTGCAAGCTGCTCACCACTGTAACCATTTTCAAACAAATCCTTTATACCTGTTATAACATTATCATCCTTGACAATTGTTCCTCCATAGCTTTTATAATAAAACAACTCATTAAAGCTGTTACTTCCGAAAAGGCACAGAACCGTTGAAATCACTGAAAATAACACTGCCGTAACAAGTCCCTTATCAGACACAAAGCGAGCTGCACCCATAAGTATATCCTTAAAAATATCTCCCAAATAGCTCATTGCCAGTCCAAAAACGACTGACGAAAGCAAAGTAACTGAAAATGAAATATATTTATTGAAACGCTCAAAAAAATAGGAATACATTAAAGCTGCAACAATACCCGCAAAAAAAGAAATACTGATACCTGATGCTGTTTCAAACACACAAAGACAAACCACTGCCCAGAACGCTTTAAGCCATCGCTCGCTATTTGTGAAATGCATTGATATAAAATAGCAAAAAACATATGGAACAAACTTCAGCAAAAGCTGTGAAAAATTAAGCAAAACAACATCTGCCTCATTACTGATATGATAACCCAGAAGCTGTAAAAGCTCAGCAATCAGAATAAATACTGATGAAATAATAAATGCAAGAAGTGCTGAATTATGAATTTTGTTAAATAAATTATAAGCTCTCATATTTTAATTATTGTCAAGAATGAGAGCATAAATACATTTTTTTACAATTTGATATTATAAGTTTTGCTATGCCTTAGGCTAAAACAACCATCACTGCCGACAATAATATGGTCAAGCAGCTTAATACCTACAAATTCAAGCATCTGTGACAGTTTGATTGAATAATTCAAATCCTGTGCAGAGGGAGTTGCTGTTGTATCAGGATGATTATGTGTAATAACGACACTGACTGCATTATCCCTTATCGCTGTTGCAACAAGCTTTTTATCGTCAACCTCCGTACGACTTGCACTGCCTACTCCTACACCATAGCAATTGATTATATTATTGAGATTATCAAGTGTTATGAGATATGCATTTTCAACAACATTAGCAGCAAACAGATTCCTGCAGTATTCAAAGCAATCTTCAATTTTATTAAAGGATTTAATTCTGCAGTTACGGTTCAGTGAAGCCCTTTTATACAAATCTTTTATAAGTGAAATTGCCACTGCGGTTGATTCGCCTATACCCTTAACCTGCATTAAATCCCTGACATCTGCATTCAAAACACCCTCAAGTGAACCGAAAGTGTTAATCAAGGAATAAGAAAGTTCCTTAACATCCTTTCTTGGAATAATTACCGAAAGAAATAATTCAAGCACATTATGGTCAGGAGCATTTTCCATTCCGCCGTTAATATAGGTATTACGCATTCTTGATCTGTGACCTTCTCTTTCCAATTCAGGCAAAGCATTTCCTCCTACCACTTTTTATCATCAAAATCAGGACAGGATTTATTTCTAAATACCGCCCGTATTTCAACATAGCAGCCGCATTTCAGGCACATACCCGAAATCAGATTATCACATTCTTTGCAAAATGACAGACGTTTAAGATACAAGTCATCATTAACCTTTAGGCTGTTATCAATTGTGTCAATATAATCTTTTACTCCTATAAAAGATTTTTCCTCCCCTGCCTCAAGAAGCAGACATTTTTTACAAACTGTCATTATTTTTCAACAACAAATTTAACAACACTGTAGGGCGGTATTGCTGCAGTAAAGCCGTCACTGAGTTTTCTGAAATCTGTAAATTCTCTTATAGTAACATTATTATTGTTATCAAAATCATTTTTGTCGTGAATATCACCGCTGATAATTTCTGCTCTGATATTTTTAACCTTCGTGTCAGCAATCTGGCATTTAATCTTTTTTGTTTTGGATGCTGAGGTATTGGTAATTGTAGAATAAATCAGACCATCGTCATCGATTGAGGCTGACTCAACAAGCTCAGGAAAGCTTCTGCCTGCCTCCTTGCTCTCAATATCATTACTTGTAATATAAGAACCAATGAGTGTATTTTCCTGATGATCCTTATACATTTTAAAAACATGATAAGTTGGGGTCAAAACCATTTTATCACTCTCAGTAAGAATAACAGCCTGAAGAACATTAACAGTCTGTGCGATATTAGCCATCATAATTCTGTCAGAATGCTTGTTGAAAATATTCAATGTTAATCCTGCAACTATTGCATCACGCATTGTATTTTGCTGGTATAAGAAACCCGGATTGGTTTCCGGCTCAACATCATACCATGTGCCCCACTCATCAATAATAAGCTTAACCCACCTCTGCGGGTTAATGCTGTCCATCATAGCAAGATGCATAGTTATAAGCTCTTCCATTCTGTAAGCCCTTGCAATTGTCTTATAATATGCTTTCATATCAAAATCTGTTGATGACCCTTTTTCCTCCCACTTATCACCGGGAATTGTATAATAATGAAAAGCCAATCCCTTTGCGTGATGTTTAACCTTATCCATTACTTCTTTGGTCCAGTGATAATCATCAATATTCGGACCGCAGGCAACACGTATAATTTTATTATTGCTGTCATAATCACGCACATATGTATTATATCTTTTGAAAAGGCAACCATAATACTCAGGATCCATATGACCGCCGCAGCCCCAGGATTCGTTACCTACTCCAAAATATTTGATTTTCCAAGGCTTATCCTGACCATTCTTTCTTCTGAGCTCAGCCATTGGCGATACACCGTCAAAGGTCATATATTCAACCCACTCGTTCATTTCCTGAACAGTACCCGAACCAACATTGCCATTAATGTAAGTATCGCATCCAAGCTGTCTGCAAAGCTCAAAATATTCATGCGTACCGAAAGAATTATCCTCTACAACACCGCCCCAGTGTGTGTTAATCATTTTCTTTCTGCTTTCCTTAGGACCTATTCCGTCTTTCCAGTGGTATTCATCGGCAAAGCATCCGCCCGGCCATCTCAGCACAGGAATACCCATCGCCTTAAGAGCCTGAACAACATCACATCTCATACCATTAACATTAGGTATTTTTGAATTTTCACCAACATAAATTCCGTCATATATACATCTGCCGAGATGCTCGGCAAAATGACCATAAATATCTTTGCTTATTTTACTGATTTTCTGATTGGGGTTAATTAAATATTTTTCCATAATTATTTTCCTTGAGTTTATATAATAAAATATATGTAC
>VSOH01000192.1 GCA_009774735.1 Clostridiales bacterium | reverse complement strand
GACTTTTTCTGATTGTTAACTTATAATAGATATGTAAAAATTAAGCCGTGTGCTTAGGGAGGTAAATTTATGAACATATTTATGATTGGTGGTACCGGTCTTCTTGGCTGTGAGGCTGCTCATCAGCTTATTAAAAAGGGTCACAAGGTTACATCTGTAGCTCTTCCTCCACTTCCGGAAGGAGCTCCTATTCCTGAGGAAATGCAGATTGAATTTGGTGACATTAACAAAAGATCTGACGAAGAAATCCTTGAAATGTTAAAGGGAAATGATGTATTCATTTTTGCTGCAGGTGTTGACGAACGTGTTGAATTCCCGGCACCTGTTATGGATTATTACAAGAAATTTAACATTGCTCCGCTTGAGAGAATGTTCCCACTCTGTAAAAAGGCTGGTATTAAAAGAGCTGTTATTCTCGGTTCATACTTCTCTTTCCTTGCAAAGCAGAAGCCTGAAATGCAGTGTGCACAGAAAAATCCATATATCAAGTCAAGATTAATGCAGGAAGAGGTTTGTAAGAATGCAGCTGATGAGAACTTCAGCACATGCGTTCTTGAGCTTCCATATATCTTCGGTACACAGCCGGGCAGAAAGCCTGTTTGGACTATCCTTATCGAGCAGATTGAATTCATGGATAAATGGCCTTTCACAATGTATCCAAAGGGAGGTACAGCAATGCTTACCTGCCGTCAGGTTGGTGAGGTTATCTGCGGTGCTGCTTTAAGTGATCATAAAGGCTATGAGGCTCTTCCGATTGCTATGTACAATATGAAGTGGGATAAATTCCTTGGTATTGTTTATGATGCAAGAAATATGCCTGGCAGAAAGATTCTCGGTGTTGCTCCTTGGATGATGAAAATGGGCATGAAGAAGGTTGTTAAGGAATACGCTGAAAAGGGTATTGAGTCAGGTATTGATCCATATCATCTTCCTTATATTATGGACTATGATTTATTTATCGACAGTTCATATGCTAAGGATTGCGGTGCAACAGCGGATGATATTGAAGCTGCTATTCATGACTCAATCAAGGTTTCTGTTGCTGCATACAACGGCACAGCAAAGCTTCTTGAAATGAAGGCCGAGTAATTCATTTACATAAAATTATAAAAAGCGGTGAGTTTTTACTCATCGCTTTATTATTTTATGCGGTGCCAATGTGTTGACCGCAAGGGGACTGGCTAAAGCACTCGGTACTTCAACAGGAACACTTTTTTCTGTATTTAATTCTGTTTCTGAAATACAGGCAGCCGTTGTTAAAATGGCAAAGGGTTTATATACTGATTATATAAGTGACGGCATAAGTCAAACGATTCCATTTAAAGGTGCTGGATTAAAATATATTCAGTTTGCTAAGGACGAACCGGAGTTATTCAAATTGCTTTTTATGACAGGCGATGGCGATGCACATATCACCAATTATCTACCGGCATTTGATGATAACGCAACATCAGTGCTTACTGCTTTAGAAAGCAGTTGGAACATTGATGAAGAAAAAGCCAAAAATATTTATAACCATTTGTCTGTTTATGCTTATGGCTTTGCAGCACTCTTTGCTCAAAAGATTCATATATTCACAATGGACGATATTGACAGAATGATGACAGAGTTATTCAATTCGTTGATTAAAGAAAGGATCAGCTATGAGAACAATTCTTGAAATACGCAATCTGAACAAATCCTTTGGCGATATAAAAGCCGTTAACAATTTGAGCTTTGATGTTAAGGAGGGAGAATTGTTTGCTTTTCTCGGAGTGAATGGTGCAGGCAAGTCAACCACCATTAATATTATTTGCGGTCAGCTTGGTTTCGACAGCGGAACAGTTGTGATAGCCGGAAACAATTTAAATAATAAGAAGAAAGAAGTTAAAAGCACCTTAGGTGTTGTGTTTCAAAATTCAGTGCTTGACAAAACGCTGACTGTATATGATAATCTGGAAAGCCGTGCAGCTCTTTATGGTATTTATGGAAACGAATTTAAATCAAGACTGCATAAACTCGCAAAGCTGCTGGATTTTGAGAATTTATTAAAGCGGACAGCAGGCAAACTTTCAGGCGGTCAGCTAAGAAGAATTGATATAGCACGTGCATTATTGCATAATCCTAAAATTCTTATTTTGGATGAGCCGACAACAGGTCTTGATCCCCAGACAAGAAAAACACTTTGGAATGTTATAAGTATTCTTAGAAAAGAAAAAAATATGACTGTATTTCTTACAACACATTATATGGAGGAGGCGGCAGAGGCTGACTATGTTGTAATTATTGACAGTGGTGAAATATCAGCTGAGGGAACACCTTTGGAACTGAAAAATACTTTCACAGGTGATTTTATCACACTTTATAATGTTCGCAGTGATGAGATTGAAATGCTTGGAAAACCTTATGAAAAAATTCCTGATGCCTATCGCGTTTCTGTCGAAAACACTGAAGCTGCAACGAATCTGATTGTAAAATATCCTGATTTGTTTGTGGATTATGAAATTACTAAAGGCAAAATGGACGACGTCTTTTTAGCAGTCACAGGCAAGAAGCTTACAGGAGGGGAAAAATGAGAACGCTGCATATACTGGTCAAAAGAAATATTAAGCTTTTTTTCAAGGATAAAGGTATGTTCTTCACATCCCTAATTACTCCGGTTATTTTGCTTGTGCTTTATGCTACATTTTTAAAAAATGTATATCACGATGCTTTCGTAGCAAGTTTGCCTGTTGGATTTGATGTTGCTGATAAACTGATAAATGGCTTTGTCGGCGGTCAGCTGATTTCATCAATACTTGCAGTTTCCTGCGTAACAGTTGCGTTTTGCTCCAATATGCTTATGGTGCAGGATAAAGCAAATGGCACTATTAAAGATTTAACTATTACACCATTGAAACATTCCACTCTTGCACTGAGCTACTATTTTGCAACCTTCGTTTCTACACTTATCATTTGCTTTACTGCCACAGGCATCTGCCTTTGTTATGTCGCAGGAACAGGCTGGTATATGAGTGCTTTGGATGTCGTTTATTTATTAATTGATGTTGTTCTGATTGTTATGTTTGGTACTGCATTGTCAAGTATTATCAACTTCTTTTTAAATACACAAGGTCAGATTTCTGCAGTAGGAACCATTATCAGTTCCGGTTATGGATTTATCTGCGGTGCGTATATGCCGATTTCACAGTTTTCCGATGGGCTGCAAAAAGCAATTTTATTTTTGCCGGGCACATACGCAACATCTTTAATGCGCAATCATACTATGTGTGGCATTTATGACGAAATGTCAAATCAGGGATTTCCTGCTGAAACAATCGAAGCAATCAAGGATTCAGTGGACTGTAATTTATATTTTTTTGACAATAAAGTTCAGCTTTCAGCAATGTATTTAGTTCTCGGAATTACAGTCTTGGTTCTCATTCTCATTTATATTCTGATGAATGTGTTAAAAAAAAGCAAAAGGGCAAAATAATATCTCAATGAAAAACAGTACAGGTAATCCTGTACTGTTCAGTCTGTCGAAAAAGGTCCGGCTTATGCTGGGCTTTTTGTCATATATATGGTAAAATATATGTGGTGATGA
>VSOH01000191.1 GCA_009774735.1 Clostridiales bacterium | reverse complement strand
CAAGCTCTGCTCGTTTTGTTATAAGCTCATTCTTCAAACTGTTTTTCAATCGGTCAAGTGTTGACATCCTCAACACCTGCCCGGATGTGCTAACAGTGCTGCCTTGTTTCTACATCCATTATATTAGTTACTGAACAAATTGAATATAACACAAAATTCACAATTATATTACAATCATAATGGAAAATTGTGATATAATAAATTTGATAAAATATATTGATACAGTATTATGCATTGATAGGAGGAGCTTATGAAAAAAACGATTTTGATAGTTTTATTGTGCGGATTTATTTTTTCAGGAATGCTTGGATGTAATAAATCTGAGCCGATAAAAAAAGAAGCATCGTCGTATACTGTGACTGATATTGAACATGTCAATGCCGATATATACAATATTTCACCCGTTGGTGCTACCGTAATTATTAGAGATACCAATGAAAATCCATACACCTATGGAGATTGGTATAAAATTGAAAAGGAAGAAAACGGCAAATGGTATGACGTTGAAACTGTTATTGAGAATTATGGTTTCAATGATATCGGTTATTTAGTGAATGAAAATAATGAAGTGAAGTTTGATATGAACTGGGAGTGGCTGTATGGGAAATTAATGCCGGGAAGCTATAGGATTTTAAAAGAAGCTTATAATCAATATATATCAGTTGAGTTTACTTTAGACGCAAAGGCATAACTATACATTAAATATATCGGAACACCCAAGAGCAGAAACTCTTGGGTGTTCGTTTTATATAAATGCAGTGCTTATTTGGAGCTTACAATCTGATAATACGCTTTTGATGTGATAACATAAACAATTACATAAAGCAATGCAAATACAGCAAAGCAGGCAAGTGTTGTTAAAATGAGCGTTATTGTTGTAGTGCCTGAAAGCATAATCAGTATTTGATATATTAAAGGCATAGCGAATATAAGATGTATTGCTGACATTGCCAGCGGAATAAAGAAAACGGTAAGCACCTGCGAATTAATGCTTTTTTTAATTTCTGTTTTGTTCATTCCGACCTTCTGCATGATTTCAAATCTTGACTGATCCTCATATCCCTCAGACACCTGCTTGTAATAGATAATCAGAACTGCCGCGAATATGAATACAATTCCAAGCAGTATTCCCAGAAAAAACAGTCCTCCGAAGAGCTCTATAAATTCAGTGCGTTCAATTGATGAGCATTCAAAGAAGCAATTTATCAACTCCTTGTTATATTTTACATTTAATAAGTTGTCAATATATACTTCGGCTATTTTTTCCTGTTCCTCATAGTCACAGGGAATGTCATATCCATACACTCTGCTGAAGGTAACAAGCTTATCACCCTGAAAATCTGCAAGGTCTGAATATGCCGCTGCTGCTTTTTCAATATCAGGCACAACAATATACAGTATAGGGTTAATTTGTTTAAAGGCATCCCCGTTATCAACAAATTCCTTCAGCTTTTTTGTTATGGTGTATTCGTTGTTATCTCCAAGCTGCAGGGTAGGGCTTTTATAGTTGAATCGTATTGGGCAAATCATTGCTTGGTTTTCTGTCAGTGTTTCATTTTCACCTGTAATTTTGTTGTATTCATCAACCGATACCATGTACACTTTTATTATGTTCTGAACAGTTGTTGTGGTGGTTACAAGAGGCATTACCTTGATATCCTCTAATGCTGCATCAAAGCTGGCATAGTTGTAATCAAGGATGTTTTCAGGTGTGTAACCATTATCTGCTGCAGTATTATTGGCTGTTTCTTTGAGCAATTCTGTATCGGAAGAATAAAGATTATCCAATTGAGTTGAGCTTAAGGTGATGAGAAAGTTTCGAGGATAGCGTTTTTGCATGGAATCCTCGCCACCGAAATAAAGGCAGACAGTTGTTGAAATCATAACCAGCACCATAGTGCAGATGATACATATTGATGCCAGTCCGGCACCATTTCGCTTCATTCTGTAAATCATGGATGACACGGATACAAAATGATTTGTTTTATAATAATAGTTTTTGTTTTTTTGAAGGATTTTACAGAAGGTAACAGAGCCTGCAATAAACAAAAGATATGTTGCAATGATAACCATAACAACTGCAACAAAAAACCAGAGCAATGCCTCAATTGAAGTCTGAACGGATACAGCTATAGCATAAGCTGTTATCAGAAGAACAATACCTACTATTGCGAAAAGATGGTTTGCCTTCGGCGGCTTTTCACCTGTGTTTTCACTTCTTAAAAGCTCAATGGGCTGTGAGCTTTTAATTTGTTTTAAAGTGTTTATAAGCAGCAGAAGGAATATAACGGCAAATAGGATTACAGTATATTTGATTACGGTGAAATCTATTTTGAAGTCAAAGGTGATTTCACCGCCGAGTATGTTGACAAAAAGGAGCTCTGCCAGCTTTGAAAACAGAATGCCTGAAAACAATCCGCATAAAATTGAGATTGTGCCAACGGTCAGACTTTCACAAATCAGCACCTTTGAAAGATTGGCTTTACCCATTCCTAAAATATTATAGAGTCCGAATTCCTTTTTTCTTCGCTTAATCAAAAATGAGTTTGTATAAAAAAGAAATACCATTGAAAAAACGGCCATTACGATGCTGCCAAGCACCATGATAAGCTTAACGGCTGAAGCACCTATAAGTGTGCCTGTAATTTCTGAATTGGCAAGAAAACAAACGATGTAAAACATCATTATCATACCGATACAGGTAAGAATGTAAGGTGTGTAAAGCTTTTTGTTCTTCTGTATAGAATTAAATGCAAGGCGTGGATAAATACCGAGCTTCATATTACCTCACCACCTGTTGCAAGTAATGTCAGGGTGTCGGAAATCTTTTGATAAAATTGCTCCTTTGTATTATCACCCTTGTAAATCTGGTGATAAACCTCACCATCTTTAATAAACAGTACACGCTTGGCATGGCTCGCTGCTTTTACGGAATGAGTAACCATCAGAAGTGTCTGCCCTGCATCGTTAATATTGCCGAAAAGATGCAGCAGCTCGTCTGTCGCTTTTGAGTCGAGCGCACCTGTTGGCTCATCTGCCAGAATTAATTTAGGGTTTGTAATCAAGGCTCTTGCAACAGCGGCACGCTGCTTTTGTCCGCCGGAAACCTCATATGGGAATTTTTTCAGTATTTCCTCAATTCCCAGCACCTTTGCAATGGGTTCAAGCTTTTGCTTCATTTCACTGTGCTTTTTGCCTGCGAGCACAAGCGGAAGGTAAATATTATCTTCAATTGAAAAGGTGTCAAGCAAATTAAAATCCTGAAAAACAAATCCGAGATTATCGCGTCGGAAAGAAGCAATTTCCTTTTCCTTAACCTGTGAAAGCTCCTGCCCTGTAAGTCGTACACTGCCTGCAGTTGCCTTGTCGAGTGCGGCAAGGATGTTAAGCAGAGTCGTTTTACCGCTGCCGGATTCGCCCATAATTGCAACATATTCGCCTTCGTCAACACTGAAATTTACATTTTTCAGTGCCTCTACAGTGTGGCTTCCAAATCGGGTGGTGTATATTTTTTTTAATGAATTTAATTGAAGTATTGTCATAGCAATTGAGCGTTAGATGATAGA
>VSOH01000190.1 GCA_009774735.1 Clostridiales bacterium | reverse complement strand
GAGTACAGATAAAACTCTTTTTACAGAATCTTATCGGGTTCCTTACTTTGTCGTTGTTTAATTTTCAAGGTCCTTATCTCCGACATAAGAAGTGTTAATTTCTTTTGTGGAGGTCGCTCTCTCGTTGCGACTTGTACATAATACCAAATCATTCCCGATTTGTCAACATCTTTTTTCAACTTTTTTAAAAAACTTTTGACTTTTAGCAATTTATACAAAAAAATTAAGTTGAATTTGCATTTTTTATTTGTTATAATCATATAACCGCCAAAAGTATGGCAATTTATATAGATATGGTTTATAATATATATATTATAACAATATTACATTATATAGAAAAAGGAGTGATATTGTGCCAATTAGAATTGACAACGAATTACCCGCTAAACAAAATCTTGAAATAGAAAACATATTTGTAATGAGCAATAAAAGAGCGGACACGCAGGACATAAGACCTCTTAAGCTCATTATACTTAATCTTATGCCGACAAAGCTTGAAACCGAAACACAGCTTTTAAGACTGCTTAGCAATAGTCCTCTGCAGGTTGATGTTGATTTTTTACAGGTTAAGACTCACACATCAAAAAATGTTTCCAGAATTCATATGCAGAAGTTCTACAGCACTTTTGATGATATTAAGGATAATAAATATGATGGTATGATTATTACGGGTGCACCTGTTGAGCATCTTGCTTTTGAAGAGGTTGATTATTGGGACGAGCTTTGTATGATTATGGAATGGAGCAAGTCAAATGTTTACAGCACCTTTCATATTTGCTGGGGAGCACAGGCAGGACTTTATTATCATTATGGTATTAATAAGAAAAAACTTGATAAAAAGATGTTTGGAATATTCCCTCACAAATCTCTTGATGTTACACATCCGCTTATGAGGGGGCTGGATGATGAATACTACGTTCCCCATTCAAGACATACAACAGTGGACAGACAGGATATTGCACAGGTTAAACAGCTTCAAATCATTTCATACAGCGATATTGCAGGTGTACATATAGTTTCTGACATGGATTGCAGGCAGTTTTTCGTAACAGGTCATAGCGAATATGACCGTGATACACTTGCGAGAGAATATTTCAGGGATAAGAGCAAAGGACTTGATATTGAAAAGCCTTACAATTATTTCCCAAATGATGATGAAAACCTTGTTCCGAATATGAGCTGGAAAAGCAGTGCAAGCATTATTTTTTCAAACTGGCTGAACTATTTTGTATATCAGAAAACACCATATGATTTAAGTCAATTGTAAATGGACAAACACCCGGTAAATATTACCGGGTGTTTTTATGTCATTAATTGGCGGAGCTTTTTCAGTATTGCTTTCTCACGGCGGGAAACCTGGACCTGCGATATACCGAGTTTTTCGGCGGTTACCGCCTGAGTACAACCCTTATAGTATCGACAATCAATAAGCAGCTGCTCATCAGGTGATAAATGAGAGAGAAGCTGAGATACAGAAATTCTGTCAAATAACAGGTCACTCTCGTCAACCGGAATATCAATTGTGCTTTCACCGTCTTCACCGAATGAATTGAGTGAAAGCATCGGTGTAATAACATTCAATATTTCTGCAGTTTCCTCCGCTGAAACGTCAAGCAATTGGGCAAGTTCTCCGACAGTCGGCTCACGAAGATTGGATTTAATAAATTTATCTCTGACAGACTGTGCTTTAATCGCCTTTTCTTTAAGTGCACGACTGACCTTGATTGCACCGCCGTCACGGAAAATCCGTTTGATTTCACCCATAATCACAGGCACGGCATAGGTTGAAAAAGCAAATCCCTTGCTTTCATCAAAATTATCAACTGCTTTTATCAGACCGACGCAGCCGTTTTGAAACAAATCTTCATAATCGACTCCCCTGCCCTTAAACCTTGCAGCAATTGAATGAACTAATCCGATATTGTTTTCAATTTTTTCTTCACGGGTAAGGGTTACCATTTTGCCTTACCCTCTATTTTTTTTGATAATACAACAGTTGTGCCCTTGTCCAATTTAGAACGGACACGAATTGAATCACAAAAGCTTTCCATAACCGTAAATCCAAGTCCTGCTCTGTCACCCTCACCTGTAGTAAATAGGGGTGTCATTGCTTTATCAATATCAGGAATACCGCAGCCTTTATCCCTGATAGTTACTTTTACAATATTAGAATCACTTATCTGACCTGTGATATAAATTTTTCCGTATGTATTTTTATATGCATGAACAATGCAGTTCGTTACTGCTTCACTTACTGCCGTTTTCAAATCTGCAAGCTCCTCAAGTGTAGGGTCAAGCGATGTAATAAACGATGACACCACAACACGTGCAAAGCTTTCATTTATACTCTTACTGTCCACGGTTAATCGAAACTCGTTAATCTTCTTCATTTTTCTGCTCCTTAATTATTGCTATTCTTCCAAGTCCGGCAAGTTCCATAATTTTTTTTACCTGAGTGGTAACATTTTTTATTTCAACACTGCCTGACGGTATCATTGACTGCATAAGTCTGTAACGTCCCATAACAAGTCCGATGCCCGAAGAGTCCATAAAGGTAACAT
The DNA here is from genome assembly GCA_009774735.1 of Clostridiales bacterium. GTDB lineage: Bacteria > Bacillota > Clostridia > Oscillospirales > Acutalibacteraceae > Eubacterium_R. The sequence continues at coordinate 1,022 of VSOH01000190.1, read as the reverse complement.
TTCTGAAATCAATTATCAAATGTGCAGGTTTTTTGAATTTTATTGCACTGTCAATCTTCTCCCTAACATCCACTGCGGTGTGATGATCAATTTCACCGATAAGATAGGCGATTACAACACTGCCGCTTGACTCGACTGTAACATTCATATATGCTCAACTCCAAAAAAATAAAACCAGTTTGTTACAATAGTAACAGACCGGTTTTAAATTTTTTATCATATTTTGGTGCTAATTAAGCTCTTTTATAATTTCTCTTATGAGATAGAAGGAGCCGCATACTAAATCAAGTCCTTTTTCCTTAGCATAGTATAATGCTGCAACAGGTGCATCAACAGCTACAACATCATCACAATACTTTGAAGCAATGAATTTCAGCTCAAAAGCAGACATAGCACGAGGATTACTTACAGTTGTGGTGATAATCCTTTTGCAATGGGGTGCAACAACAGAAAGATAACCATCAACATTTTTATCCTTCATCATACCGATAAGAGCAACATTGTCATTAAGTAATCCGTCAAGAGCCTGTGCTGCATCAACATTGTGACCGCCGTCAACCAGAATTTTGCCGTCCTCAGCACTTGTCTGTCTGGCGTCAGGCGTATAAAGTGTGACGCCAACATTAAGTCCCAGCTCATAAACAGTGTTCGCTGCAGTATGGAGATTTTTTGCAAAAAACGGTTCCTCACTATCGCACAACACTTTGACAAGCTTTGCATTTTTTTCGCTGCATACCTGTTCAAAGATATGCTCAACCTGAGGGTTGGGATAAAGAACACAGGTGCAGTTTTCTTTAATAATACCTGCTTTTTCCATAGCAATCTCTTCAATGGTTTCACCAAGGAAATTGGTATGGTCAAGTGCTATTGATGTAATAACAGCAAGATTTTCCTTTTCAACATTAGTGGAGTCATTCAAGCCGCCCATTCCGCATTCAACCACAGCATAGTCAACCTTTTTATCAGCAAAATACTTATACATAATTGCAGTGAGCATTTCAAACTCCGTGCAGTCATTATAC
>VSOH01000019.1 GCA_009774735.1 Clostridiales bacterium | reverse complement strand
ATATTTACATAATAAGTACAATCAATATAACAAAACATATTATAAGGATTCAAGATTTGCAGATTAATAAAAGAGTAAAGGCAGAGCGATTTTTCGCTCTGCTTTTTTCATAATAACGATGGGTTTTTCATACATATTATTGGTGATATGATGAAAAAAATAAAGCGCAGTAAAAAAGAATTTGATTACATATTTGGTAAGCCACGTCTTGAGATAGCAGGCGGTGAATGCCTTGTGGATGGATTAAAAAGTGTTGTTGAATACAGTGATACAAAAATTTCTGTCAGTCTGGGCAGTCAGATCATTGTGTTTAACGGCTTCGATTTAAAAATCAACTCCTTCACAAAGGAAGGGGCAATTATTGAGGGAAATATTACTTATATGGAGTTTTTAAGTTGATATATTTATTCAGATGGTTATTCGGATATGTTAAGTTTTATTTTAAAAACGGGTTCAGCGAGGATTTTATAACCGACTGCTTTGCACAAGGTATGGAACTGAGAGATATTGAAGATTGCGGCGAATACATAACGGCTGTGTGCAATATTAAAAATTATAAAAAACTGCACCGAATTGCATATAAGCATGGCGGTGTGGTGAAAATAATTAAGAAAAAAGGACTTCCTTTTGTTCTTTTGCCGTTGAAAAACAGATTTGGATTTTTTGTTGGTATGATTTGTTTTTGTGCAATTATTTCGTTTTTGAATGCGTTCATCTGGAATGTTGAGATTGTGGGTAACAGCAGAGTAAGTGATACTGCAATACTGTCCTATCTTGAAAACAATAATTTCAAAACAGGTGTAATGTGGGGCAGTGTTGACAGGACAGACCTATGCTGGAGAATGATGAGCGATTTTGAGGATTTTTCTTGGGTTCATATTAATAAATTCGGCACAACAGCAAGAATTGAGGTTAATGAAACAAGACGGCAGGATGCTGATGCGGATGAAGAAAAGCTGCAGGGGATAGGTGTTTTCAGACGTGAGCTGAGTACAACAGTCAGCCGTGAACAGAAGGATATTGCAATAAAGGAAATTAAGGAATATTATAGGTTGAATTTTTTCACTGCAGAAATACCCTTATATTTTAAAAGACAGACAGGTGAGCAGTCTTATGAAAGTTATAAAGCTTTAAAAATAAAAGATGTTGAGCTTCCGATTGGTTATACTAAAAGCGAAGAAAGATTTTTCAAAACAACTCCGAAAACATTGTCAGATGAAGAGCTGAAGGAGCTTGCCAAGAAAAGGCTGGGCTACCTTGAGCAAAAGGAGTTTGACGGCTTTGAAATTGTTAATCAGACAGAGCATTATGAACTGGCTGAGGATAAATGTACTATAAGCTGCTCATATATTATCAGAAGAAAATAATTTTGCCTTGCAAGGCAATATTTGTTGTGGTAAAATGTGGGTGTAAATTATTAAACATAAGGAGGTATTTCTATGCAAATGACTTTTCGTTGGTTTGGTGAAAAGCTTGATACTGTTTCACTTGACCAAATTAAGCAGATTCCGGGTGTTGTCGGCGTAGTGCCTGCTCTTCATTATCTTCCTGCGGGTGAGGCTTGGGAGATGGAGGATGTGCAGAAAATGCACGATGAAATCACTGCTGCCGGTCTTTCCATGGAATGTATAGAAAGTGTTAATGTTCACGAGGATATTAAGCTTGGACTGCCGAGTCGTGACGGATTAATAGAAAACTATAAAAAATCAATCAGAAATTTATCCAAGGTTGGAGTTAAGGTTATATGCTATAACTTTATGCCTGTTTTTGACTGGACAAGGACTGATTTATATATGCCGCTTCCTGACGGCTCTACCTGCCTTTGCTATGACGGCAAGCAGGTTGAGGGCAAGTCACCCGAGGATATGTTCAGAGAGATTGATGATAATTCAAACGGTTATGCTATGCCGGGCTGGGAAACTGAGCGTATGGGCGAAATCAAGGAGCTTTTTGAAAAATATAAGGGTATAACTGCTGATGATTTGTGGACAAACCTTAAATATTTTCTTGAGGCCATTATGCCTGTATGTGAAGAGTGCGATGTTAAAATGGCAATTCATCCCGACGATCCGCCATGGAGTATTTTTGGCTTGCCGAGAATTATTACAGGCAAGGATGCTGTTGTTAAGCTTCTTGAAATGGTACCGAGTAAGTATAACGGTATCACTCTTTGCACAGGCTCACTGGGTGCAAGTCCTAAAAATGATATGGTTGAAATTATTAAGGCAGCAGGTGACAGAATTTATTTTGCTCATCTCAGAAATGTTTCAATCAATGACCAATGGTTTAACGAAACAGCTCACGAAAGTGCAGCAGGCTCACTTGATATGTATGAGATTGTTAAGGCTCTGCAGGAGGTTGGATTTGACGGCTATATTCGTCCTGACCACGGCAGAATGATATGGGGTGAGGTTGCAAGACCGGGCTATGGTCTTTATGACAGAGCACTTGGTGTCAGCTATCTCAACGGTCTTTGGGAAGCAGTAGAAAAATCAAGAAAGGAATAAACGATATGTTTAAACATGATAATTTAAAAGGCAAGATTGCAGTTGTTACAGGCGGCGGCGGTGTTATCTGCGGTTCATTTGCAAAAACTCTGGCTAAACAGGGCTGTCGGATAGCCGTTCTTGACCTTAATGAAGCTGCAGCACAGGCTTGTGCTGATGAAATCAATGCAGACGGCGGTGAGGCTATTGCCGTGGGTTGTAACGTGTTAGAGCTTGAATCCATGCAGAAGGCTCGTGATATTATTAATGAAAAGCTTGGTACCTGTGATATTCTGCTTAACGGTGCAGGCGGCAATAATCCAAAGGGTACTACAACTAAGGATACACTTGAAAAAATTGATCTTGTGCAGAAGGATGAGAACATCAAAACCTTCTTTGACCTTGATCCTAACGGTATCAGCTTTGTATTTAATCTTAATTTCCTGGGCACATTAATTCCGACTCAGGTGTTTGCAAAGGATATGGCTGAAAAGGAAAATGGCACAATTATTATGGTAACATCTATGAATGCTTACCGTCCTTTAACAAGAATTCCTGCATACAGTGCAGCAAAGGCTGCTGTTAAGAATTTTACTGAATGGATGGCTGTTCATTTTGCTCCTCTCGGTATCCGTGTCAATGCTATTGCACCGGGCTTTTTCTCAACAAAGCAGAATGCAGCGCTGCTCTGGAATGAGGATGGAACACCGACAGAAAGAACAGGTAAGATTTTAGCTGCCACACCTATGAAGCGCTTTGGCGAGGCTGAAGAGCTTGATGGTGCTCTGTTATTCCTTTGCGACGAGGAATATTCAGGCTTTATTACAGGTGTTAATATTGCAGTTGATGGTGGTTTCAACGCTTACAGCGGTGTATAATTGATTGGATTTATGACGGGTACAGATTTAGTAAAGAATATTGTACCCGTTGTTTTTATAAGATGAGGTGTTTTGTATGTCTAAAACTAAAAAAATAATTGTCAGCATTATTGCAGTTTTGCTGGCAGTAATTATTGCGGCAGGTGCTTACATAATGCTTGGTGTTGTTGGTATTGAGGAAAAAAGAAGCTACGGCGAAAGTGCCGCAGTCAATGAAAATGTGAATACGAATGTTACAGTAATTGATGATAATGTTTCATATCAGAATATAAATGGTTTTGGCGCCTCTGCCTGTTGGTGGAGCCAGGATGTAGGTGCCTGGGAAAACAGTAAGGAAATTCTCTCTTATCTTTATGATAAAAATAAAGGTATAGGTCTGAATATTTACCGATATAATATCGGTGCAGGTTCAAAGGGTGATGAGCATATTCTTACTGAAAACCGCAGTACAGAATGCTTTTTAAAGCCTGACGGCAGCTATGATTTCACCGCAGATGCTGCGGCACAAAAATGCCTTGCCGAGGCGAGGGAGCTTGCAGGCGATGATTTAAGGGTTACTCTTTTTGCTAATTCTCCCCCTGTAAGTATGACAAAAAATGGTTTAGGCTATGGCTCTGCCCTAAAGGAGGACGAGCCGTGGGTGACAAATCTTGATGCTGCAAATTATCAGTCCTTTGCTGATTACTGCTATAATGTGGCAGAGCATTTTGTTAATGAGGGTTATAAGGTAACAGATGTTTCACCGATTAATGAGCCTCAGTATAGTTGGGCAGCATGGTATAATGAGGATGGAACTTTCTCTGTTAATCAGGAGGGCTGTCATTATTCAAAGACCGAGGCAAGGGACTTGTACAAGGTAATGGTTGACAAATTCTCAGGCTCAGAGCTTGAAAAAAACAGCGGTGTGAAGGTGTCAATGTTTGAGTCCGGTTCAATGGAGGGTAAGGGCTCAAGCTGTGCTGCATATATGGATTGTATCCTCGGCAAGGGTCCTAAGTATGTATTTGAAAATAAGGCTTTAAGGGATTATTTTAAGGATGTAAGTATGCATTCCTATTGGTCATCAACCGAAACTAAAAAGGATGCAGCAGCTTATTTAACTGATAAATATTCTAATTATAATATTACAGCAACCGAGTATTGTCAGATGACAAATGATGAGAATACAGGTGTGTTTGACCTCATTTCAAAAGAGGAAAACGGTACAAACGGAATGGGCATTGAATATGGTGTGGCTATGGCAAAGGTTATTGTTAATGATTTAACAATTCTTAATGCCAATGAGTGGAACTGGTGGCTCGGCTGCTCTTATGGTGTTTATCCCGACGGTCTTGTTTATATCAATGCTGATGATCATAATGATATCCGGATTTCAAAAAGATTATGGTGTCTTGGCAATTTCTCAAAGTTTATCCGTGAGGGTGCGGTGCGTATTGCCTGCAGCTCAGGTGTTGAGGGTGTGGATTGCTGTGCTTTTTATAATACGGATGATACTGTAACGGTAGTTTATGTCAATAATACGGATCATGATGCTGTAACAAGGCTTGCTGCAGAACGTGATTATTCAGTTTATACAACAAGTGATAAATATGATTTAGAAAAAACTGCCGGCGGTGCAGCAGGTGATGCTGATATTGAAATTCCTGCAATGTCAGTTGTAACAGTTAAATTTTAGAATGGAGGAAAAAGAAATGGAAAATAAACTATGTCAAAGCTGCGGTATGCCTATTATATCCAATGAGCAGTTAGGGACCAACAAAGACGGAAGTATTCATCCTGATTATTGTAAATATTGTTATGAAAACGGCGAGTTTATAGATAAGGTTTCAATGGAAGAATATATTGAAATGTGTTCTCAATATGGTGAACAGGCAGGAATGACAAATGAAGAGATGAAAGAGCATTGCACAAGATTGTTTCCGGAATTAAAGAGATGGAAATGCACCTGTACTGATGAATGTGCTTTTGGGTATAATCCAAATTGTACCTGCACAAATCCTGAATGTCATTGCAGGGAAAAATAAGTTAATCGTAAACCTATAAAGAAACAGCCTTACATTCTGCAATATGCATAGTATAAGGCTGTTTTGATTTGTTTAATATTTATTTGCACCGAGAATATGTATTCCTTTTGCAGAGTGAAAATGATAAGTGTCAAGGCTTCTCATATATGAATCATCAGTATGTGCTGATACCAACGGTGTGCCGTTTGAAAAGCCGGTTACAATCAGCGTATGGTAGTATTCACTGCCGTTGTTGAGGCTGATGAAATCTCCGGCCTCAAGCTTGCTGATAGATACTGCTGACGCAAAAGGACCCTCGTTTTTATTGGTGAGCATAAATTTTATAAAGAATTCCGCACCTGACCAGGCGGCTGCTCTATCATCCGGTGAATTGTAATACCAACCGATATCTCTCTGATAATTCATTACATTAATGCCTGCAAAAAGGCACTGGGATGCAAAGTTTGTGCAGTCACCGCCCATTCCGTCAAAATTCATATATATGCTATTTCTTGACCTTGCCCACTGTTTTGCATATTGAAGTGCATTTTCTCTGTTATAATTTATAAAGTGCATAGTATCACATACCTTTCATTAAATTGTATTAATAAAAGGAAAAAATAGTACAGATCATAAAATAATTAAAGGACAGCTTACAAAAGCTGTCCTTTAATTATAATAATCTGTATTCCCAACTGTCATTTTTTTTGTAATAATAAAATTCACTCAGGCTGTCATCCTCAAAAATCTTTATCATATCCTCAAAGTCTTGTGAGAGCTTATAACTGCTCAGCTCATTTCTTTTAATCCAGAATACTTCGCCCTCATTGGATGACTGTAATTTACCGCTGAACTGATTCGTTTTGCAGAATACAACCAGATACCTTGAGCCGTCTGTATTCTGCCACTGCTTCAGTCCGCAAAGCTTAGGAGATTGTATATCAAGCCCCGTTTCCTCTTTAACCTCACGGATGACAGAGTCAATGATGGATTCGCCTTCTTCAACGTGACCTCCCGGGAAAGTAACACCTGCCCAGTCGCCCGCAAGTCTGTCAAGCACAAGAATATTGTCATTATCATCATAAACCATACATAGGTTTGTAAGCTCAATCATCTTTGCTCTGTCTGACATAGGGCATACTCCTTTTATTTTGTGTGTTCATCAAGAGTGAGGTAATATGCAGGGAGAAAATGCTCGCTGAAATATTTTACCTCGGGTAAATCAATTGCATTGATTTTGTTTTCCTGTGCACTGAGTGCAGTTTCAAATTCAAGGTTGCCCATTCTGTGCTCCTCAATACATTTGATTAAAGCACTGATTTTATCGGCAGCCTTTACTAATGCCCAAAGTGCCTTGTCACTTTCTTCTGCTTCAAAGAAAGAACGGTAATCATCTTTGAACTCCTCAGGGAGCATATTAAGAAGTCTTTCACCGGCAATGTGTTCAATATCCTTGTACACATTCTTTATTTCATCATTATAATATTTAACGGGTGTCGGCATATCCCCTGTGATTACCTCAGTGGTATCGTGGTAGAGTGCAAGCAGTGCTGCTCTTGAGGCATCATAGTTTTTGCCGAATTTTTTATTGCCGATGAGTGCCAGTGCGTGAGCAATGACTGCAACGCTGTGGCTGTGTTCGGCAATGTTTTCCTTTGAAGTGTTTCGCATTAAAGCCCATCTGTCAATAAGCTTCATACGGTTGACCATTGCAAAAAAGCTGCTACTCATTGTCTGCCTCCGCTTTGGCAATGTTAATACCGAGCTCGTCAAGCTGAATATCATCAATATAGCTTGGTGCACCGCTCATAAGCTCACTTGCATTCTGCACCTTCGGGAATGCAGTAACATCACGCAGACTGTCAGCACCGCAGATAATCATTGCCAGTCGGTCAAGACCGATACCCATACCGCCGTGTGGTGGTGATGCGTAGTGGTAAGCCTCAACAAGGAAGCCGAACTTAGCATCAATTTCATCCTGCTCCATACCAAGAAGCTCAAACATTTTGTTCTGAAGCTGACAATCGGTAATTCTCATTGAGCCTGATGATAACTCAGTTCCGTTTAAAACAAGGTCAAATGCCTTTGCTCTTACTTTGCCCTTATCTGTGTCAAGATATTCAATGCATTCCTCCATTGGCATCGTAAATGGATGGTGCATTGCAACCCACTCGCCTGTTTCCTCGTCCTGCTCAAAGAACGGCATTTCTGTAATCCAGAGATAATTCCATTTTCCCTCAGGGATGATTCCTAATTCCTTAGCAATCACAAGTCTTAATGAACCGAGGATTGAAAGAGCAGAGCTTGTTTTGTCACTGATAATGAATACGCAGTCGCCCTGTTCGGCACCTAATTCTTCAATAAGTGCCTGCAGCTCGCCATCCTTTAAGAATTTGTTGAAAGAACAGGTTGGCTCAGCATCAGCCCAGCGGATGTATGCAAGACCCTTTGCACCGATACCCTTTGCGTGCTCGGTGAGCTTGTCGATTTTCTTTCTTGTATATGCAGCAGCACTGTTCTTTGCAACAATTGTCTTAACTGTACCGCCGTCTGCAATTGCATTTTTGAATACAATAAAATCTGTCTTGTCAGCCCAGTCTGTTATGTCATTGATTAACATATCAAAACGTGTATCCGGTTTGTCTGAACCATATTTTTCCATAGCCTCGGCAAAGGTCATACGCGGCAGCGGCATAGGAATATCAACATTAACGGTTTCCCTCATAAGCTTAGTGATAAAGCCCTCTGCCATTTCCATAATGTCGTCGGTGTCAACAAAGCTCATTTCAAGGTCAATCTGTGTAAATTCGGGCTGTCTGTCTGCTCTTAAATCCTCATCTCTGAAACAGCGTGCAAGCTGAATGTATCTGTCAAAGCCTGCTACCATAGTGAGCTGCTTGTAAATCTGAGGTGATTGCGGAAGAGCGTAAAACTTGCCGTTGTGAACACGTGACGGCACAACGTAGTCTCTTGCACCCTCAGGTGTGGATTTAATCATCATCGGTGTTTCAATTTCAATAAAGTCGTTGTCATAAAAATAATCCCTTGCAATTTTTGCAATCTTATGACGCATTAAAATATTCTGAGTAAGCTTTTGGTTTCTAAGGTTAAGGTAACGGTATTTCAGTGTTGTTTCGTCACCGACCTTTTCGCTGTTGACAATCTCAAAAGGCGGAGTTTCAGCCTTTGAAATGATGCGGAATTCCTTGATAATGATTTCAATGTCACCTGTGGGCAGGTCCTTGTTTTTGCTTTCTCTTTCAGCGACAGTACCAACAAGAGCAACAACATATTCACTTCTTACAGCCTGAGCCTTTGCAAAAACCGCACGGTCTGTTGTGTCATTGAAGGATAGCTGAACAATACCTGTTCTGTCCCTTAAATCAATAAAAATCAAGTTGCCGAGGTCACGCTGTCTTTGGCACCAGCCGAAGAGTGTAACCTCCTTGCCTGCATCCTCAATTCTCAGCTCACCGCAGTAGTTTGTTCTTTTAAGTCCTTTTATTGTTTCTGTTTCCATATGATTATTCCTCATTTCCATTTCCGAAGAGTGTTCCAAAATCAAACTCTTCGCCGTTAATTTCTAAATCAGCAAGCTGCTCGGCAAGTGAAATGTTGTAAAAGCCGTTGACAAAGGTTTCAAGCTGAATTTCCGTTTCCTCACCGGTTGACATATTTTTAAGCTTAGCGCATCCGCTTTCTACCTCGTTATCACCGATAACAAGATTGAATTTAGCTCCAAGCTTATCAGCATATTTCATCTGTGCTCTTACTGAACGCTGGTTTAAATCCATTAAGCAACCAAAGCCTTCCGCCCTCATATCTTTAGAGATTTCAAGAGCCTTGAGCACTGCCTTGTCGCCGAGTGCAACGATAAATAAATCAGCCGACTGGGGCTCAGGGAATGGACAGTTTTGAGCCTCCATCAAAAGCATAAGTCTTTCAAGACCCATACCAAAGCCGAGTGAAGCAGTCTTCTGACCGCCAAGCTCCTCAACAAGTCCGTCATAGCGTCCGCCGCCGCAAACAGTACCCTGTGCGCCGATTGAGTCTGATACAAATTCAAATACGGTTTTTGTGTAATAGTCAAGACCTCTTACAATTTTCGGATTGATGTTGAATTCAATTCTTTGTGCCTTTAAATACTCCTGTACTTTATCGAAATGCTCCTTACATTCCTCACAAAGGTAATCAAGCATAACGGGTGCATCCTTTGCAATTTCAGAGCATACCGGGCTTTTGCAGTCCAGAATACGCATTGGGTTTCTGTCAAGTCTATCCTTGCAGGTATCACAAAGCTCATCTTTTCTTGCATTGAAATACTCTTTAAGAGCCTTGTGGTATTCGGCTCTGCAGGTTGGGCAGCCGATTGAATTAATCTCAAGGCTTAAGTCCTTAACCTCCAAATTGTCAAATATTGCTTTGGCAAGAGCGATAATCTCGGCATCTGCAAGCGGTGATGCACTGCCGAAGCACTCAACACCGAACTGGTGAAATTCTCTGAGTCTGCCTGCCTGCGGTTTTTCATAGCGGTAACAGGAGGTGTTGTAGCAAACCTTCTGAGGAAGTGCCTCGTTACAAAGTCCGTTTTCAAGATAAGAACGAACAGCACCTGCAGTACCCTCAGGTCTTAATGTAATTGAACGTCCGCCCTTGTCATCAAAGGTGTACATCTCTTTTTGTACTACATCCGTTGTGTCGCCTACACCACGCTGAAAAAGCTCGGTGTGTTCAAAAACAGGAGTACGGATTTCTTTATATCCGAACTGTTCTGCAACACCAAGACAGGTTGCCTCAATATATTGGTTTTTGTATACATCCTTTGGAAGAACATCCTTTGTTCCTTTAATTGCTTTCGTTACTAATGCCATAAAAAGTACCTCGCTATATCAAAATCGGGTGAACAGCATCGGTTCACCCATTATCTGTTTATTTAGATGGATTATATCTGGGGTTAACAATTTCTCTCCACTCAAAATCACCGCGTTCAACACCTCTGATAAGTGCCTCGGCTGTGGCAATATTTGTTGCAAATGGGATGTTATGAACATCGCAAAGACGCAGCAAATCATTGTCGTTTGGTTCATGAGGCTTTGGTGTAAGCGGATCTCTGAAGAAAATAAGCAAATCAATTTCATTGCAGGCAATACGGCTTGCAATCTGCTGACCGCCGCCTTGACTTCCACTTAAAAAGCAGTTTATTTTTAAGCCTGTTGCTTCGCTTACCAGCTTGCCTGTTGTGCCTGTTGCACAGACATCGTGACGGCAGATTATTCCACAATAAGCAATGCAGAACTGTACTAAAAGTTCTTTTTTTGCATCGTGTGCTATTAGTGCTATATTCATAGATGATACCTCCGTTACTATTAAGAATATCAATTATCATCTTAAAAATCTTGCTAATATATTAACATAAATTATAAGACTGTTCAATAATTATTTATACATCAGTATAAAATAGTTCCGACCTTTTGATTATCCTTGGCATCGGTGTTGTTCTGATACCAGTATTTGATAATTTCAGCTGTTATTTCTGCAGTTTCACTTCCTGAGCCCGCAAGCTCAACAACTGATGATACGGAAATTTCAGGATTTTTGTAGGGTGCATAGGTGATCAGGAAACCATTGTTCCTCCTGACACCGTTAACATCAACCTCGGATGTACCTGTTTTGCAGGCAACGGGCGTGTTTAATTTGTCATAGATTTCACTTGGTCCGCCGCTTGTGGCAACCATTCTCATACCCTGATATACGTTGTCAAGTGTTGATTCGCTTAAATCAAGTTCTTCAGCAACTGTGCTGTTTTTATCATTAACAACACCTGTTGAGCCGGAAATAACTGATTTAACAAATCTCATTTCATATCGTGTGCCGCCGTTTGCAAGGGTGGCACAGTAGTTTGCAAGCTGCAGGGGAGTGAACAGGTTGTCACTCATACCGATGGCTGTAAGCATTGTGTCACCGATTCGCCATACACCGCCTGCTTTTTCTTTGTTTTCAGGTGTTGACAGAACGCCTTTTGACTCTGCTATTTCGACACCTGTTTTCTGACCCAGACCGAAAGCGTCGGCATACTCGTCAATTTTATTTATTCCTGTATCAAGTGCGACATTGTAGAAGAACATATTACAGGAATCTTTAAGAGCATACTTAACATTTTCTGTACCATGAGCGTTGCCGTGAAGGCACTTGAATGGCTGACCGAAAAATTCCTGTTCACCCACACAGGTATGAGTCGTGTCTGCGGTTATAACGCCTTCCTCAAGTGCTGCACAGGCTGTAACAGGCTTGAAGGTTGAACCGGGGGCATATGTACCTAAAGCAAATCTGCTCCATAAAGGATTTCTTTTATCCTTTGCAAGCTCATCGTATTTGTCATAGTAATCTTTTAAGTCAAATGTGGGGTAAGATGCGGCTGCGTAGATTTCACCGCCGTTGCAGCCTGTAACAACAACTGCGCCTGCCGATGAATAGGAATCAACCTTATCACAGACCTCTTTCAGCTTGTTTTGTGAAAGCACCTGCAGATCCCTGTCGATGGTAAGAACTATGGTGTTGCCCTGAATCGGCTTTCTTGTTACCTCTTCAGTAGTGTTTCCGTTTTTATCAATTGTTATTGTAAGCTCGCCGGGCTTGCCTTTAAGCTCGCTTTCCATAGCCTGCTCGATACCGGATTCACCTATCTGGTCGGTTATCGAGTAACCCTTGTCCTTGTTCTCCTTGTACTCTTCGGCATTAATTTTTCTTACAGTGCCGAGTATGTGGGGTGCTATTGTTGAATCAACATATTCACGGTAAGCAACAACCTGAACATCAGCACCTATGTATGTGCTCTTATCCTCTTTAATCTGTGCTACGGTTTCATTGCTTACATCATCGGCTATTGTTACAGGGTTTTCGTATGAGAAAAGGAGCTTTGTAAGCTCATAGCGGATGTTGGCTATTTTCAGTGTCATTTCCTTGTCATAGCCTTCGATTTCATATTTTTCAATAACTGCGTCATAGCAGTTCTGTGCTGTGGCATAGTGCTGAAGATTGAGCATATCAGCACTTTTCATAGTGTCAATATCCTTTTCCTCACCATAAAAAACGATATCCCCGTTACGGTTATATCTGAGAGGAAGATTTTGAACATATTCCTCACCGTTTTTTTCAAACAGTCTTATAAGATTATAGATAATTAAATTTCTTTTTTTATTATCATTGCCGTCCGGAAAATAAACAGCATTGAGCACAATTGAATTGCCCTGCCTGTTGGTAACAAGGGTGTTGCCGTTGCGGTCGACGATTTCACCGCGTGCAGGCTCTATTGGTACAACATAGGTTTTTGCACCGCTGTTTTGTTCTAAATATTTTTTGTTGTCACGAATCTGTATGGCAAAGAGGTCACAGGCAAAGCCAAATACAACGGCGAGCATGATTACAAGTGCAATAATACTTCTGCCGCTTTTAAATCTGCTTTTCATATTAGACCTCCTTTATTTTTTCTGTTATTTTACTTTTTGATTTTTTAGTCTTTTCTTGATTGGTTTATAAATGATAAATACAATTGGTGTAATTACTGCTGTGTAAATTGCACAGGGGATATAAAAACTTAATATAGTGCCTTCGCCGCCCTCAACACCTTTAATCACAATGAAGCAAAGCCAGTAGGTCAGACAGTATAAAATAATTGTCGCTGCGGCAACAAGCATATTTGTAATAAAGGTATCACGGATAAGATGGTTAACAAGTGCTGCAGCAATGAAGCACACGATTGCAAAGAAAATGCAGTTGAATCCCATATGAACAGCCGAGGACATGTCCCAAAGAAATCCCGCAAATAGACCGAGCAGTGCCGCAGAGATTTCGCTTTCACCGAAGGATAGAATTATAACGGCAGGGATAATCAAAAAGCATCTTGCACCACCGATTTCAGGTAATAGTCCCGAAACATTCTGCAGTAAATCAGCGAGCAGGATTAAAAGACAGCAGCAAATATATTTAATTGTTTTTTGCTTTCTTGTTAAATCCATCAGTTGCCCTCACTCTCTATGTTGTAGTTGGTGAGTATCAGACATTTGTCAATTTTTTTTATATCTGTTCCGGGTTCAATAACGGCATATGTAGAAATGTTTGTTGCTTCGTCATTGATTTCTCTTACTGTTCCGATAACAATGCCTCTTGGTATGGTGCCGCTGATACCTGCTGTTGTTATAATTGAGCCGTATGTAATTTTTGTTGCTGAATCCAGATTTTCAAATTTACAGCTTCCTTTTTCAGCAAGCTTTGCATCGCCTGTTACATAGCTTAACTCTTTTGTATTGATGTCAAAAGCCGATACACTGAAATCAGGGTCGATTATTGTGCTTACAACACTGTAAGTCGGATAAGCCTTTTTCACAACACCAATAAGGTATTTGCCGTAAACGACTGCATATCCGTCATTTACATCATTAAGAGTGCCTTTGTTGATTGTAAAGGTGCAGTAGGGATTTGCACTGTCCCTGCCAATAACGCTTGCCTCAGTGAATTCAAATTCGCTGTTTTCTTCTTTAAGCTCAAGAGCATCCTTGTAAAGCTCATTTTGTTCCTTGAGATTTTCGTAGTCGGAAAGCTGGTTCTGCAGTTCACCGAGCCGGTTTTGCAGCTCGTCAATTTTTTTGTCATATTCAGCATTGCCTTTTGCACTGTTTGTGACTTTTCCTATACCATCTGAAATTTTGTCTGCAATCCAGTGGGCAGGGGTAAAGATTGTGCCGATAACTGTTGACTGTGCACTTTCGCTGTGACCGTTTGCGGCACATAGAAACATACCCACAAGAAGCAGCCCGATAACAGCGGCGGTTATTTTAAAGCCGACACTTTTAAATACGTGTTTCATAATCACATAGCCCTTCTGAGTTTGATTGATGTGCCGAGTGCCACACATTCGGTTGGTTTTTCGGGAATATGGACTGCAATGCCTGTTTCTTTGGAAATAAGGTCGGCAAGTCCTCTTAACTGGCATGCACCGCCTGTTAAATAAATACCCTTGTCAATAATGTCAGCAGCAAGCTCAGGCAGTGTTAATTCAAGTGTTTCCCTGATTGCATCTAAAATCTCGTTAACAGGAACACTGAGTACCTCACGTATTTCTGCTGATGTTATTTCAACACTCTTCGGGAGTCCGTTGGTGAGGTTTCTGCCTTTAACCTCCATAGCTGCTTCGCCGTCATAAATATTTGCCGAGCCTATTTTCAGTTTAATGTCCTCGGCAGTATTGTTGCCGATAAGAAGGTCGTGCTTGTCCTTCATATGTATTACGATGGCTTCGTCAAAGGCATCGCCGCCTACTTTAATGCTTTTGCTGGCAGCAACTCCGCCAAGGCTGAGTACTGCAACATCACAGGTTCCGCCGCCGATATTGACAACCATTGAGCCTGTTGCCTCAAAAACAGGAAGACCTGCACCCAAGGCAGCAGCCATTGACTCCTCAATAAGCTCAACATCCTGTGCTCCCGCGGAACGGGCAGCATCCTCAACAGCACGTCTTTCAACCTCTGTTACATTGCTGGGTATTGAGATTACAACCCTTGTTCTTGTAAAAAGATTTCTTTTGCTGGAGCGGTAAATAAAACTCCTGAGCATATCCGAGGTCATATCAAAATCGGCGATAACACCGTAGTTCAAAGGCTTGACTGCAACGATTGAACCCGGTGTTCTGCCAATCATCTGTTTTGCCTGATTGCCTGTAGCAACAACTCTTTTTGTTTTTACGTCAACTGCCACAACGCTTGGCTCATTTATTAAAATTCGACCTTTTCTGTCGGCTACCAGAGTATTTGAAGTGCCTAAATCAATACCGATATCACGCGAAAAAAGCATAGTTAAAAATCTCACTTTCAAAATGGATTATCTAAAAAATCTGCAAATGAATCCATTATATAATATTAATCTTATTATATAATATAGTGAAAATTATAACAATAGCAAATCATAAAATTAATAAAAATTTTAATTTT